>NZ_JBHWLC010000005.1:0-93683 GCF_042730635.1 Streptomyces sp. NPDC059917 | reverse complement strand
CTTCGTGGCCGGTCAGTACCGTGCGGCAGTGTCCCGACCGCAGGTCCCAGACGCGGACCGTGCCGTCGGCTCCGGCCGATGCCAGCCAGGTGCCGTCCGGTGCGACGGCGCAGCCCATGACCGCGCCTTCGTGGCCGGTCAGTACCGTGCGGCAGTGTCCCGACCGCAGGTCCCAGACGCGGACCGTGCCGTCGGCTCCGGCCGATGCCAGCCAGGTGCCGTCCGGTGCGACGGCGCAGCCCATGACCGCGCCCTCGTGGCCGGTCAGTACCGTGCGGCAGTGTCCCGACCGCAGGTCCCAGACGCGGACCGTGCCGTCGGCTCCGGCCGATGCCAGCCAGGTGCCGTCCGGTGCGACGGCGCAGCCCATGACCGCGCCCTCGTGGCCGGTCAGCACCGTCCGGCAGCGCCCCGACCGCACGTCCCACACCCGCACCGAACCGTCGTCACCCGCGGAGGCGATCGATCCGCCGTCCGGTGTCCAGGCACACCCCCAGATCCAGCCGGTGTGACCGACGAGCACCTGGCGCGGCGAGCCCGTCACGACGTTCCAGATCCGCAGGGAGCGGTCGAAGCCCGCGGAGGCGAGCCAGCGGCCGTCGGGCGAGGCGGCGCACGCGCGCACCGCGCTGGTGTGGCCCTCCAGCGTCCGGTCCAGATCGGGATCGGGCAGGTCGGGGAGCGGCCAGAAGGGCGTCAGCCGCGGCCCTTCCAGCACGCGGGCCGCTCGATCGTGGAACCGTTCGGTCCGCTCGGTGACGGGGATCCGGGACAGGAGGGTGTCCGCCAGCCCCGGCCGGAGCCGCCCCAGCAGCGGTGCCTGCTGTCCGACGACACGGTGCAGTTCCGCCGCGGCCGGTGCGCCGGACAGGGCCAGGTCACCGCCGACCGCGACCGGTCCGTCCCGCTCGATCCGGGCCAGCAGCCACCTCGGATCGCAGACCAGGTCGGTCAGTTCCGCCCGGGCGTCCGCCTCCGCCAGGTGGTACGCGAGGTTGCGCCACAGGTAGTCGGCCCCGTCCGGCAACCGCCACCAGGCGGTGGCGTGCTCCTGCGCCGAGCCGGGCAACGGCCGCGCCATCGACCTGAGCGCGTCGATCAAGGTCCGGTTCCGCTCGGCCAGCCAGGCGGCTCCCTGCCGGTGGCGGAGGTAGCCGCGCAGCACGTCGTGCAGCCCCAGTGCCGGGCCGTCCTCCCAGCTCCCCGACGCGAGGCACAGCGAGGTGAGCCGTGACCTCAGCCGGTCGGTCGCCGACCTGCCCAGACCACCGGTCTCGGACCAGAGCGCGCCGAGCACGTAGCCGGGAACGGCGATGTCCTCGGGGAAGATCGCCAGCTCGAAGTAGCGCTCCCGCTCCTCGGGATCCATGAGGTCCAGGCTGGCCTGGAGGGTCGCTTCCACGGCCTGGTCACGGCTCGACGCATCGCCCACGTCGAGCGCTGCGGGCCCTTCGGACACCAGCCGGTCGAGCACCCAGGCACCCGCCTGCGCGACGGTGGCTCCCTGCCGCACGGACTCCGCCAACGCGGCGTTCACCAGCGAGAGCAGTACGGGCCATCGCCCCGTCAGCTCCATCAGCCGGTCGACCGTCCGCTGCGGCAGACCGGGCAGACCCTGCGTCAACGCCTGAACGGCTTCGTCGATCTCCATCGCATCGACCAGTATCGACGAGGCGTTGCGCGGAAGTACAGCGGAGCTGCGCGTGGTGACGATCCGTCGGCAGCGCGGGGCGCCGATGAGGAAGGGCGCGAGTTGCGCCGGGTGCCACACGTCGTCGATCACCAGGAGCGTGTCGGGGCGCTGACCGAGCAGGGCGCCGAGCCGGAAACCGGCCTGCTGCGGATCGGGGTTGGTGAACTCCTGGCCGGACAGCAGCCCGCAGACGCCGTTGACCTTGGCCGCGAGGTCCGTACCGAACGCCTTCTGGCCGAGCGTCACCCACAGCAGGCCGCCGGTGAACCGCCCGCGAATCCTCTCGTCGGTGAGGCACAAGTGGGCGACCAGCGTCGTCTTGCCGAAGCCGCCGGCCCCTTCCAGGGCCGTGGTGACGGCTACCGGACCGTCGTCGTCGGACAGCAGTGCGCCGCGGAGCGCCGCCTCGAGCGCGGGCCTCGGGACGACGGCCCCGGACGGCGGTGGTGCCATCCAGAGCGGCGTGTCGAGGGGCCGTACGCCCGCGTGCACGACGACCGTGTGGATGACGCCGGTGTTGGCGACGTTGATCCCGCCCAGGTTGTGCTGGCTGACGTCGCCGGTGGGAGCGGACGCTTCGGCACTCATACGGCTTCCCTTCCTACAGCCGGCCGGTCTCGACGGCGTCGACCACCCAGGGGATGACCTCGTCGAGCATCTCCTCCAGGCCCACCCCGGCCGTGAAGCCGAGCACGTCACGGGCCTTGGACACGTCGGGCACCCGCATCCGGACGTCGTGTGCGAAGGCCGGATCGCTCACGACCTCGAACGGTACGCCGGGCCGCAGCTTCGACCAGATGAGTGCGGCGAGTTCGAGGACCGTGGTCGACTCGGAGGTCGAGAGGTTGAAGTCCTCGTTCGTCGCCGATTCGTGCTCCATCGCCATCACGATTCCGCGGGCCAGGTCGCCGCCGTAGGTGTAGTGCCGCACCTGTCCGCCGTCGCCCAGGATGTGCAGCGGGTTCTGGCCCTTGACGATCTTCTGCACGAGATCCGGCACCACGTGGGACATGGCCAGCTTGGTGTTGCCGGACGGGGCCGTGGCCTGGGCGAGGGCGTGGAGCTCGCCGACCCCGACGCAGTTGAACGGCCGGACGATGGTGTAGGGCAGGCCGTACTGGTCCCAGGCGGCCCGTGCGAAGTATTCGGTGGCCAACTTCTGGAACCCGTAGGAGGAGCCCGGTGGCGGGACCTCCAGTTGGTCCCCCTCGCGCGACGGCCAGTGGTCCGTGGACTCGTAGACCATGGACGACGAGACGTAGGTGACCTTGCGCAGCCGGCCGAACCGGTGGGCGCGGATCGCCGCGTCGCAGGTGCTCGCGGTGATCCGTTCATTGGCGGCGAGCAGGTCGTAGGGATAGGCGTGGAAGTAGGAGATGCCGCCGATCCGCGCCGCGCAGGCGATCAGGTGGTCCCGGCCGTCCAGCAACTCCTCGACCAGGGCGGCGTCGGCCGCGTCGCCCTCGACCAGGCGGAACCGGGGGTGGTGGTCGTAGGAGCGGCTGACCGGGCCGTACTTGGAGTGGTCGTCGAGTCCGACCACGTCGTGACCGCGGTCGAGGAGCCGTTGGACGAGGTAACCGCCGATGAATCCGGCGGCGCCGGTGACAAGGACTTCTGCCACGCTCAGCCACATCCTTCCGGTGTGGTGCTACTTCGCGTTGTCCGAGAGTTTCTTCCAGCGTTTCGCGGACCCGTCCGTCGAAGTCAGCACCGTGTTGTCCGTGGAAACCAAAGTGAGTCGGGAGGCGTCCCGACGCGCGCCGAGCGGCACGTCGACCAGGTCTCCGATCACTTCGACCCCGTCACCGCCCCGCACGACGGCGCCGCAGAACACATTCCCGAACGACCGGCCCTGATCGTGACTCAGGCCCATCCACCAGAGCGTTTGGCCGACTTGGCGGAGGTAATACGTGCCGTGGTCGTCCCCCGCCCACGTACCGGTGAGGGTTCCCCGGGAAACGGGTTCGACGATGTCGATCGAATACACCGGACCGAGCAGCACGGCCGCGTCGTCGACCTGCTCCTCGGCGCGTTCGTCGATTTCCCCGCGCCGCCCTGAAAGAAATCCGGAGAGCCTGACGTCCGTGCCCGGAGCGATCCTCCGACCGAGGATCCGCACGGATCCGTCGGGCGCCACGACGACGTCGCCGTTGACCGGCTGTCCGTTGCTGAACAGCACGCTGTTCCCGTCACGTTGCTTCCAGCCCGGCAGGAAGGCCGAACCGGTGAGCCCCGGGATCCGGCAGCGCAACGGCCGCTCGACGAGGTCGGCCGGCACGTCGGGCAGTCGGGACAGCGCGGGGTCCGCCCTGACGGACAGCACGACGTCCCCGTCCCGCGCGGACGGTTCCGTCACGACCACGCCCTGGACGACCGCGGTCTCCGCGTACACGCGGCCGCGCCGCCACTCGGCCCGGGCGAACGCGGCGGCCCGTCGCGTCACATCGATCCGCGCCGGCATTTCGGCACGGCGCCACGACTTTCCGCCGAATCCGCCGACTTCGCTCACTGCCCGAAATTCCGAGTCCGACGCGACCACCGCATTGATGACGCCGTTCTGCGGCATTCCACCGCGCGGGGTGTCGGCCCATTCACCGATGACCAGGTCGCCCACCACGCGACCGCAGAACACATTGGCGAACCGAACACCGGGATGGAACTCGTCGGCACCGAGGGGCGAGTCCGCGCTGAGGCCGATCCACCACATCTTCCCCAGATGATGGCGAACATGGTAAATCGCCTTGTCATCTCCCAGCCAGAGACCGGTGAGCATTCCGTCCACTGACATCCCCCCGTCGTCACGGTACCCCTGCCGCGCCGACAGGAAACGCGGGCACGTCGGGACCGCGGGAGGCGGCGATCACGCCGCCCCGACCGTGATCGCGGGAGATTGTCGGGCGACCGGCAACCCCTGGCGGCCATACGATGGGCGTGTGGAATTCGGCATCCGTCGAGTGGGGGGCATCATGTCCGGCGAGCTGATCACCGAACTGGCATCGACCGGCGCGCTGGCGCTGGTCAACGCCGTCGCGACCGACGCGTGGCAAACGGCCCGGGCCGGATTCACGCGGCTGCTCGGCCGGGGCGAGGCCGAGCGCGAACGCCTCGTCGCCACCCGGATCGACGAGGCCGCGACGCAACTGGAACAGGTCGGCGCGGACGACCAGGAGCGGGTGCGGGAGGCGCTGCTGCTCGTCTGGCGCACCCGGTTCGCCGACCTGCTGGAGGAGCGGCCGGACGCGATCGGGGAGCTGCAGGCGCTCGTCGAGCGGCTACGGGCCGCGCTGGCGGACGCGCCGTCGCCGTCCGTCGCGGCGGTCGGCACCGGATCGGTCTTCTCGGCCAACACCGGAGGGCTGAACATCACCAACACCGGAACGGTCGGGAACATCACCCTGCACGGCGAACCCCGTCGCCACGACGCCTGAGCGGCCATCGGTGAGGAGGCCCCCGGGATCCGGGGATCCCGGGGGCCTCCTCCGGTCTCAGGCGGTGTCCTCCAGGGGGCGCAGGAAGCGGCGTTCGTACCGCTTGATGCAGCCGGTCCGGCGGGCCAGTTCGAAGGCCTCCTGGCACTCCGGATCGGACATGCTGTCCGTGCGGTACTGCTCGTAGGAGGCGAAGCCCGGGAAGGAGAACAGGGCGTAGGCGATGTCGCTGTCGCCCTCACTGGGCAGGAAGTAGCCGTGGTGGGTCCCGCCGAAACGGTTGACCAGCCGGACCCAGCGGCGGCCGTACTCCTCGAAGTCCGCGAGTTTGTCGGCGTCGATCTCGTACTTCAGATGAATGGTGATCACACCGTCATCATGCCGCGCCGCCCGCACCGCTCGGACCACCCGGATCGCTCGGTGACCGACCGCCCGGGCTCCGTCCGGAGCAGCTGCCCGGACGGGGCGGATCAACCGATCGGATGACGGGCGGGTCCTCCGGGTGTGCGGGGAGGGAGGGACGGCGGGGGGATCACCCGCCCCGGCGGGCCGGAGCAGGATGGGGTCATGAATCCGCACGACCGACTGCTGCTCGATGCCGCCACGGCCGGGGACACGGACGCGGTGCGCGCCGCGCTCGCCAACGGCGCCGCCCCCGAGACCCGCGACGAGGCCCTCCGCACGCCCCTGCTGCTGGCGGCCCTCGGCGACCACGTCGCCGTCGCCGAGGTCCTGCTGGCCGCCGGCGCCGACCCCGACGCCCCCGACTCCCGCGAGGACAGCCCCTGGCTGGTCACCGGGGTGACCGGGAGCGTCCGCATGCTGCGGACCCTGCTCCCGGCCGGGCCCGACCTGACGCAGCGCAACCGCTTCGGCGGGGTCAGCCTGATCCCGGCCGCCGAGCGCGGGCACGTCGCCTACGTGCGGGCGGTGCTGGCGGAGACCGACATCGACGTCGACCACGTCAACCGCCTCGGCTGGACCGCGCTGCTGGAGGCGGTCATCCTCGGCGACGGCGGCGACCGCCACGAGGAGGTCGTCCGGCTGCTGCTCGCCGCCGGGGCGGACCCGTGGCTCGCGGACTCCGAAGGGGTGACGGCGTACGAGCACGCCGTGCGCCGCGGCTTCGCCGGGCAGGCCCGGCTGCTGCGCGCCGCGCAGGAGGCGTCGGACCGGGGCGCCCGGTGAGCCGCCGGACCCGGGGCGCGGCGGACGGACCGGCCCGGGCCGGGGCGGGGCGGCGGGCGCTGCTCGTCGTCGCACCGGCCCTCGTCGCGCTGCTGGCCGGTTGCACCACCGCCGGGGCCGGGACCGAGCGGGTCGCGGCGACGGCCTCCGCCGCCCCCGCACCGAGCGGGACCCCGTTGACCGCCGGGCTCCCCACCCCCCAAGGAACCCTGCTCGTCGCGGACTTCGGGGCCGACACGGTCACCTTCGTCGATCCGCGGCGCGGCCCGGTCGGTTCCGTGACCGTCGGCGCCGCGCCGTACGGGCTGGCCGTCGGCCCGGACGGCCTCGCCTGGGTGGCCACCGCCGAGGGCGTCGCGGCCGTCGACACCCGCTCCCGCACGCGGGTGGCGCTGGTCCCGTACACCACCCGCACGGGCCCGGCCGCCACGGGCGAGTACCGGGGAGGAGGCATGGGCATCGCCCTGTCCCCGGACGGCTCGCGCGCCTACGTCGGCGTCAACGTCCCCGGCGGCCGGGGCGTGCTGGAGGTGATCGACACCGCGACCCGCAAGGTGATCGCCACCGCCCCGGTGGGCCGTCGGCCCTTCGACGTGGACGTCGCCCGGGACGGTGGCGAGGTGTACGTGACCGGCCACGACTCCTTCGACGTCACGGTGGTCGACGCGGGCTCCCTCGCGACGCGCCGGATCGAGGTGGCCCCGTACGGCACGAAGGGCGGTCTCGGCTCCTGGCTCAAGCCGCACTACGCGGTGGTGCGGCCCGGGGACGGGCGGCTGCTGCTGCCGTTCGAGGGGGAGCGGCTGGCCGTGGTGGACCCGCGCAGCGGATCGGTGGAGGTGGAGCCGATGACGGCCGACACCCACCAGCACGGAGCCGCCCTCGCCCCCGACGGCCGGCTGCTGGTCGTCGGCACCGGCGCGGTGGAGGAGGGCGAGGGGCCCTCGCTCACCGTGCGGTCCCCGGGCGGCGAGGAGCGGGTGTACCCGCTGGACGGCCCGCACGAGGACGTGGCGGTGTCCCGCGACGGCCGGACGGCGTACGTCACCGGCGGCTACACCCGGGACGGCTACTGGAACGGCCTGACCGTCGTCGACCTGGCCGACGGCGCCACCCGCCGCCTCCCGGCCGGGACCCGCCCGCTGGGCATCGCCGTCCTGTAGCCGGGGGCGTCGGGCCCGGTACCCGAACCAGAGGGTCACGTGCTGCACGCCGTGGCCGAACGCACCGGTCACGGCATCAGCGTGGCGCCGGGGTGAGGGTCAGCATCTGCTCGGCGGGGGTGCGTCCGCCACCCACCGGGGAACCGGCGGTGTCGGTCCACGCGCGCACGGGGGTGGTCTCGGCCCGCCGACCCTGGGCGGCGGACAGTCCGAGGACGAGCCCGCTGTAGCGGTTCACCAGCCGGTACGTGCCGGAAGGCCGGCCGTCGGCAGAGGTGTTGGGGACGACGAACCACTGCTGGCCGACCGTCGGACCCTGCGCCGGGACGTCGGTCACGGTGGGCTTGGCCGCCCAGGCCCGACCGGCGTTGTTCGTCGCGTCGACGCCGAGCAACCGGTGGGTCGAGGCGTTGGCGATCCGGTACGAACCGTCGCCGTTGGCGGTGAAGACCCACCTGCCCAGCGCCGAGCCCGCGGTCGGCTGCGAGGTGGTGGCCGCGCTCCCCGACACCTGGGCGAGGAAGCGTCCGCCGCCGCCCGCGATCGTGTAGGTCGTGCCCGGGACGACGGGGGCCGCCGGGGCGCTCGTGCCGATGACGGTGTCGTAGTACTCGCCGTCGGCGCCGCCCGAGCAGAAGAACGAGCAGTAGCTGCGGAACGACTTGCCGACGATCGTCGACCCGGTCCTGCTGACCGGGTCGAGCATCCAGCGGTACCAGGAGCCCGTCCGGTAGGCCCCGGAGTCGCCCGCCAGCCGCCACTTCTGGGTGGCGAGGTCGTCGGTGACGTAGAAGCGCTGCGGCTCGCTGCCGTCCTGCACCACGGCCTCCGGTTCGCCGACGTACTGGCCGAGGTAGGCGTCGTAGGCGATGTTCATGGTCAGCAGCGGTGACTTCGGGGGCAGTTCGCCGGCCGCCTGCTGCTCGGCCACGCTGCCCGTGCGGGCCGGGTCGTAGTCGTGGTCGACCGGGGTGTACCCGGTGGTGTGCTCGGCGTCGACCGGCTCCATGTTGCTCTCCAGACCGCCGGTCCCGGGCTGGGACCAGGAGCCGTCGTACCACTTCTTCCACGAGCCGGGCGCCATCTTGGCGGACATCGGGGCGCGCGCGACGTGCGCCCGGCTGCCGTCCGTCCAGCCGCCCGGGACACCGGCCTTCGGGATCACGCGCGAGTTGTAGTAGACGTAGAAGTAGCCGGACGCGGTGTCGACGAACAGCCGCGCGTCGCCGTTGCCGTAGTGGTAGGTCTGGTTCGGGAACGTGGCCGCGTCGCCCCGCGCGGTGCTGTAGGGCGAGGTCAGGACGTGGTCCTCGATGCTCCACGTCCTGCCCCGGTCCCGGGAGACGGCGTAGTCGATCGCGTCGTAGTGCAGGCCGTCCCCGAAGGGGCTCGGGGTGAACTCGTTGTGGACGAGCCCGTACCAGTCGCCCGTATCGGGATCCACCCACACGCCCATCAGGTCGCAGTAGTTCTTCTGCGCGTAGGAGGAGCCGGCCGGTGCGTAGCTGGCCTCCCGTCCCGTGGGGCCGTTGTTGCAGCGCCAGGTGGTGTCGTCGTTGCGGTCACGGGTGTTGGCGGGGTTCACCGCGTCGCTGATCGCGCCCGAGCGGGTCGCCGAGTCGAAGTCCCTGCCCGTGTAGAACGTCCACTTGCGCGGGTCGTCCGCCCCGTACAGGGCGTGGGCGGACTGGTAGTAGAACGTCCCGTTCCTGTCGATGAAGGTGCCGGCGGGGGTGTCGTCGGGGTGGGTCCAGGGTCCCTTGGCGCCGATCGTGACGGTGTGTCGGGGCGGGTCGGCGGACGCCCCGGCCGAGGCCGGAGCCGTGGCCAGGGCTCCGAGCAGGACCGCGGCGGCTGCCGCGAGGGCTCCGGCGGTGATCACATGGGTTCGGGCTGACACAGGTGCTCCTCTCGGGCCCGGGACCGGGTGGGGGAGCGGTCCGGGCACGGGACGGCCGGGCTCCGGCGGATGGCTCCGCCGGGAAGTCCGGTCACGGGGACGGAGGGTTCACGGCTGCGGTGCCGCTGTCAGCGACAGTTAGTTCAGCTAGAATCCGAATTAACTGAAGGACTGTCAAGAAGCCCGCGCAGAAGGCCACTTCCTCCACCCGGCTCGCCCAACTCCCCTTCCGCACCGCACCGCTGCGCCCCTTGCTCCGGCCGGGCTCCTTGTCATCATGGGCGGGTGACGGCTCCCCGCAGAGACGAGGCCCCCGTGACCGACCTCCCCACGGAGACGGCGGCGTACGTTCCGCCCGCCGCGCCCGCCGTCCCCCGCGACCGCGGGTCCATCAGGCGCACCAACCTGGGCGTGGTGCTGCGCCTGCTGCGCGACGCGGGTCCCCGTGCGCGCGCCCGGATCGCGGCCGACACGGGCCTGCCCAAGCCGACGGTCACCGGCCTGGTCGCCGAACTCGTCGCCCTGGGCCTGGTCCGCGAGGGACCCGTCCGCCGCGAGGGGGCCGTGGGTCGGCCCGGCACCCTGGTGGACCTCGACGGGGCCGACCTCTGCGGCATCGGCGTCGAGATCAGCACCAGCTACGTGCACGTCCTCGCCCTCGGTCTCGCGGGGGACCGCGCCTTCGAGCACCGCGGCGCCGTGGAGGTCGCCGGAGCCGGTTGGGAGTCGGCCCTGGACGTCACCGCGCGCGCGGTCCGCGACTGCCTCGCCGCGCTCGACCGCGACGGCCGGCGACCCGTGGGGATCACGCTCGCCGTACCGGGGGTCATCGACGCCGCGGCCGGCGTCGTCGCCTACGCGCCCGCCCTCGGCTGGCGCGGCGTACCCGTCCGCGACGGGCTCCTCGCGCGCCTGCCCGGAACGGCCCCCCGGCTCGTGGTGGAGAACGACGCCAAACTCGCCGCGCTGGCCGAACACGCCCTGGTCCAGGGCGAGGACGTGACGGACATGGTGTGCATCACCGGCGAACGCGGCATCGGCGCGGGCATCATCAGCGACGGCCGCCTGGTGCGCGGAGCCACCGGTTTCGCGGGCGAGGTCGGCCACATGCCCCTCGACCCGCTGCGCCGCCCCTGTGTCTGCGGTCGGCGGGGCTGCTGGGAGGTCATGGTCGGCCTGGACGCCATCCTGCGCCTGGCCGCGGCCGCTGACGACCCCGTCCACGATCCGACCACCGCTCTGGAGGAGCGCCTCGGCGAACTGCGCCGTCGCGCCCGCGACGGCGACCCCCGCACCCGGGAGGCCCTGTCCCGGGTCGCGGAGGACCTGGGGCTCGGCCTCGGCCTGTTGGTGGACGTGCTCAACCCGCGGGTCATCGTCCTGGGCGGGTACTTCGCGCACCTCGGCGACCTGATCCTCGACCGCGTGCGCCGGACGGTCCGCGAGCGGGTGATGGCCCCCGACTCCGGCGGCTGCGACGTACGCCTGTCCACCCTCGGCTTCGGCGCCGCCGCCCGGGGCGGGGCCCACCTGGCCCTCGACGCCGTCTACCAGGACCCGGGCTCCGTCGCCCGCCCGGCTCCCGCCCGCCGGTCCTGAGCGGGGCGCGGGGGCGCGGGTAGGACCCCCTCGGCCCCCGTCATCCCTGCCGACGGGGTCGGGTGAGGGTCGCGAACAGGTCGGCGAAGTGGTCCAGACCGGCTCGGGCGGTCGCGTTGTCACGGTGCGCGAGCCAGGCGGAGATGACGCCGCCGAATGACTCGATGAGCATCTGCGCGAGAGCGGCGGTGGAGACCGTGTATTCGAGGTCGGCCTCCTGCGCGAGCCGTTCGAGGTAGGCCACGGTCTTGTCCAGGTACGCCCGGTGCTCCCAGGCCGGCAGATCGTGCAACTCGGGTTCGCGCAAAGCCAGGTTGATCAGCTCCCGCAGGACGAGCTGCGCCTCCGGGTCGGCCTCGACGGCCGCCCAGTAGGTGCGCAGCAGGGCCCGCAGGGTGGTGGCCGGGTCGGCGTCCGGGGTGACGGTGCCCCAGGCGGCGTCCAGGTCGATGTTGATGTCCGTGGCCAGCAGGGCCGCGTAGAGCTCCTGCTTGGAGCGGAAGCAGTAGTGGAACGCGCCGTGGGGCATCTCGGCCTCGGCGCAGATCGCACGGGTGGTCGCCGCGGCGATCCCCTCGCGCTTCATCACCCGCAGGGCGGCGGCGACCAGGCGCTCTCGCCGTACGTCCGCGCTGAGGTGCTTCTTCGTCGTCTTGCCCGTCGGTCCCGTCGTCATGCCGCGAAGCGTAGCAAGGATTTGGCCGATTGACTCAGTCGCCTGACCAGGTCATCTGGCCAAGTCGGATGACCTGGCCACTTGACTTGGCCAGGTGGCCAACTCTACGGTCCTTCCATCGGCAAGCCGCACCAGGGGGCGAGAGAGCATGCATTCCGCACGATCCGCAACATCCACATCCACACCTGCGTCCACACCCACACCCACATCCCCACCCGAACGCGTCCGGCGGGCCGGGCCCCGCCAGTGGTGGGCCCTGGTCGCGCTGACGGTCCCGGTGCTGCTGATGAGCATCGACCTGACGGTCCTGTCCATGGCGGTGCCCGCGCTCAGCGCGGACCTGGAGCCGACCGCGTCCCAGCTGCTGTGGATCATCGACGTGTACGGCGTGTTCCTGGCGGGCCTGTTGATCCTGATGGGAACCCTCGGCGACCGGATCGGCCGCCGCCGTCTGCTCCTGACCGGTGCGGTGGCCTTCGGAGCGGCCTCGCTGCTCGCCGCGTTCGCCTGGAACGCCGAGGTGCTCATCCTGGCCCGCGCCCTGTTGGGCCTCGGCGGCGCCACCCTGATGCCGTCGACCCTGGCGCTGATCCGGAACGTCTTCGAGGACCCCGCCCAGCGGCGGCGGGCCATCTCCGTCTGGGCCGCCGCCTTCGCGGGCGGCGCCGGACTGGGGCCGGTCGTGGGCGGGGCGCTGCTGGAGCACTTCTGGTGGGGATCGGTGTTCCTGATCAACCTGCCCGTGATGGCCCTGCTGTTGGCCGTCGGCCCCTTCCTGCTGCCCGAGTCCCGGGAACCGCGGCCGGGCCCCTTCGATCCGCTCTCCGCGGTCCTGCTGATCGTCGCGGTCCTCGCCGTCGTCTTCGGCTTCAAGGAGGCGGGACGCCTGGGCTGGGGCCCGGAGCCCGCGACCTGGCTGCTCGCGGGAGCCCTGGTGGCCGCCCTGTTCGCCGTACGGCAGCGGCGGCTGGCGCACCCCCTGCTCGACCTCGCGCTCTTGCGGTCGCTCCCCTTCTGCGTCGCGGTCCTCACCAACATCGCCGGGGTGTTCGCGATGACCGGCATGCTCTACTTCTTCCCGCAGTACGTACAGATCGTCCTGG
Source organism: Streptomyces sp. NPDC059917 (assembly GCF_042730635.1). Taxonomy (NCBI): domain Bacteria; kingdom Bacillati; phylum Actinomycetota; class Actinomycetes; order Kitasatosporales; family Streptomycetaceae; genus Streptomyces; species Streptomyces sp. NPDC059917. Next base: position 80,930 of record NZ_JBHWLC010000005.1, on the reverse strand, counting down.
GGCGCTCGGCCCTGGAGGCCGGATTGTGGGCGCTGCCCCTGGCGGTCGGCGCGATCCTCGGATCGCTGACGGTGCCCGCCCTCGCCCGGCGGCTCGCGGCGGGCCCGGTCATCGGCCTCGGGCTGGCCCTCGCCGCGACCGGCTACCTGCTGCTGAGCCTGCTGGACGCGACCGGCGTACCGGCCCTCGCCTTCGCCGGCGGAGCCCTGCTCGGCGGCGGCGTCGGACTGGCCAACACCCTCACCAACGACGTCATCGTCAGCGCCGCGCCGCCCGGCCGGGCCGGGGCCGCCGCCGGTATCAGCGAGACCGCGTACGAGCTGGGCGGGGCGATGGGCACCGCCGTCCTCGGCAGCGTCGGCGCCCAGATCTACGCCTCCCGGGTGCTGTCGGACCTCCCGGAGCAGATCCCGACGGCGGCCGCCGAGGCCGCCACGCAGACCCTGGCCACCGCGGAGCGGGTGGCGGCCGCGCTGCCCCCCGCCCAGGGCGGCGAACTCCTCGCCACCGCGCACGACGCCTTCGTGGACGCCATGTCCCGGACCTTCCTCACCGGCGCCGTCATCGTGGCCGCCGCGGCCGTCACCGCGGCCGTGGTCCTGCGCGGACACCGCGTCGCCACCCGCACCGCCGGGCACTGAGCCGCCCACCCCCCCCCGAATCCGTCCGGAGGCCCCCACCGGCCCCGTCCCGAAGGAGCACCCCGTGTCCACCACCCAGCCCGCCCAGCCCGCCGACCGCACGCACGCCGCCCCCGGGCTGCCGCTCCCCGGACCCCGACCGCTGCCCCTCCTGGGCAACCTGCCGGAGGTGCTGAGCGCGCCCGACGGGAGCAGCGCCGCATTCCTCGACTTCTTCCACCGCGAGTACGGCGGCATCTTCGCGCTCACCGTGGGCGGCGAACGCCAGGTCTTCGTCTCCCGCCACGAGCTCGTCGCCGAGATGTGCGCCGACCCGCGGTGGCACAAGTCCGTGCACGCCGCCCTGGAAGAGGTCCGCGACTTCGCGGGGGACGGGCTGTTCACCGCCTACGGGGACGAGCCGAACTGGGCCGTCGCCCACCGGCTGCTGATGCCCGCCTTCGGGCCGGGTGCGATGCGCGACTACTTCCCCGCGATGCTCGACATCGCCGACCAGATGCTGACCCGCTGGGAGCGGTTCGGCCCCGGCGCGCGGATCGACGTGGCCGACGACATGACCCGCCTCACCCTCGACACCATCGCCCTGTGCGCCTTCGACGTCCGCCTCAACTCCTTCTACTCCGAGGAGATGCACCCCTTCGTCGGAGCCATGGTCCGCAGCCTCACCGAGGCCGGGGCGCGCAGCGAGCGCCTCCCGGGCCTCCAGCCCTTCCTGCTGCGCACCAACAGCCGCTACCGCGAGGACCTGGAGACCATGCGGCGCGTCACAGGGGAGATCATCGCCGCGCGCCGGGCGCTGCCCGCCGCCGACCGCCCCGACGACCTGCTCGAACGCATGCTGACGGCGGTGGACCCGGTCACCGGGGCGGGGCTGCCGGAGGAGAACGTCCGCCATCAGCTGGCCACCTTCCTGATCGCCGGGCACGAGACCACGTCCGGGTTGCTGTCCTTCGCCGTGCACGCCCTGCTCACCCGGCCCGAGGTGCTCCGCCGGGCCAGGCGGACCGTGGACGAGGTGCTGGGCGGGCGCACCCCGTGCTTCGAGGACCTGGCCGGGCTGGGCTACCTGGGGCAGGTGCTGCGCGAGACCCTGCGGCTGCACCCGACCGCCCCGGCGTTCGCGCTGACGCCCGACGAGGACACCACCCTGGGCGGGTACGAGGTCCGGGCGGGGGAGTCCGTACTGGTCAACCTGCCGGCCCTGCACCGTGATCCGCAGGTGTGGCAGGACCCGGAGGAGTTCGACCCCGACCGGTTCGCCCCGGAACGGATGGCCCAGGTCCCGGCGTACGCCTGGATGCCCTTCGGGCACGGGGCCCGGGCCTGCATCGGACGGCCCTTCGCCCTCCAGGAGGCCGTGCTCGTGCTGGCGATGGTCCTCCAGCGCTTCGACCTCGAACTCGCCGATCCGGACTACGAGCTGGCCGTGCACGAGACCCTGACCGTCAAGCCCGACGGACTGGCGGTCCGGGCCCGACCCCGCCGCGCCCCCGCGGCCGAGGCCCCGCGGGCCCCGCAGGCTCCGGACGCGCCCGCGGCGGACTCCGCGTCCGGCCACGGCACCCCGCTGCTCGTGCTGTACGGGTCGAACGGCGGCGGCGGCGAGGGCCTGGCCCGCACGATCGCCGGGGAGGGGGCGGCCCGTGGCTGGCGGACCGCCACGGCCCCGCTGGACGCGTACGCGGGCCGACTGCCCACCGAAGGCGCCGTACTGATCGTCACCTCCACCTACAACGGCTCCCCGCCGGACAACGCCCGCCGTTTCGTGTCCTGGCTGACGGAGGAGCAGCCCGACCTCGACGGAGTGGACTACCTCGTGCTGGGCTGCGGCAGTCTGGACTGGGCCGCCACCTACCAGCGGGTCCCCACCCTGGTGGACGGGGCGATGGCCGCGGCGGGGGCGCGCCGGATCCGCGAGCGCGGCGCCGTCGACGCCCGTACCGACTTCCACGGGGACTGGCAGCGCTGGTACGAACCGCTGTGGCCGCTGCTCGCCGAGGCGTACGCGGTCGCGGAGACCGTGCCGGTGGGGCCCCGCTTCCGGGTGGTCGAGGCGGCCGGTGAGGAAGGCGACGGCGCGAGCGCCGTGGTGCTGGAGAACCGCGAGCTGGTACGGCACCCCGGGGCGGGGTCGAAGCGACACCTGGAGGTCCGGCTGCCCGCCGGCGCCTCGTACCGCACCGGCGACTACCTCTCCGTACTGCCGGAGAACCACCCGGAGTCGGTCACCCGGCTGTTGGACCGGATGGGCCTGCGGCCCGGGCAGGTGTGCGCGGTCGAGTCGCACGCGCCCGCGGGACGGCTGCCGATCGGTCGGCCGATGCGCCTGGACGACCTGCTCACCCGGTACGTGGACCTGTCGAGCCCCGCGTCGGCGGCCACCGTGGCCCGGCTGGCCCAGCACACCTCCTGCCCGCCCGAACGCGCCGCCCTCGAACGCCTCGCGGGCGAGGAGCACGCCGAGGGGGTGCTGCGTCCCCGGCTCGGCGTCCTCGACCTGCTGGAACGATTCGCCTCCTGCCGGGTGGACCTCGCCCTGCTGCTGGAGCTGCTGCCCGCACCCCGGCCCCGCGCCTACTCCATCAGCTCGGCCGCCGAGGAGCAGGACACGGTGGCGCTGACCGTGTCCGTACTCGAAGGACCGGCCCGCTCCGGACGGGGCGTCTTCCGCGGCGCCGCCTCGGACCATCTGCGCCGGGCCCGGCCCGGTGACCGGCTCACCGTCACCGTCACCTCGCCGTCCGAGTCGTTCCGGCCCCCGACGGATCCGGCCGTCCCGGCCGTCATGATCGCCTCCGGATCGGGCATCGCGCCCTTCCGCGGATTCGTCCGGGCCCGGATGGCCGCGGCGGCCGAGGGCCGGGACACGGGACCGACGGTGCTGTTCTTCGGCTGCCGGCACCCCGAGTGGGACGACCTGTACGCGCGGGAGTTCGCCGGGCACGTGGCCGCCGGCCGCCTGGAGGTCCACCGGGCCTACTCGCGGCTGCCCGGCGCCGACGCCCGCTACGTCCAGGACCGCCTGTGGGAGCAGCGCGGACGGGTCCGCGAGCTGCTCGGCGACGGCGCCCACCTGTACGTGTGCGGGGACGCCGGGGGCATGGGCCCCGCGGTCGAGGAGGTCCTGGGGCGGATCGGCGCCGGTACGGTGGAACGGGATGCCGGTGGGTGCGACCCCGAGGACGCGGACGGCCCGGACGGCCCGGACGGCACGGACGGTTGCGCCGGTGCCGCCGGTGCCGCCGGAGCCCGGTGGCTGGAGGCGATGCGGGCTTCGGGGCGGTACGCGACGGACGTCTTCTGACCGGGCCGGTCGCGGTGGTCGGGCCCGCGCCCCGGAGCGGGCCCGACGAACCGCGACGTCACCGCGTGGCCGAGTGGTCGTCGAGTCGGCGATCGCGGCCCGCCGCGATGCCGAAGAGGGTCATGGGCACGCACAGCGCGGCCAGGAGCAGCAGCGGGAGGCTCCATCGGCCGGTGGCGTCGTGCAGTACGCCGACGAGGAAGGGCCCGGCGGCGGCGAGGAGGTAACCGAACCCCTGGGCCATGCCGGACATCTCGGCGGCTCGGGCGCTGTCGGGGCTGCGCAGCACGATGACCGCCAGGGCCGTGCTGATGAGCAGGCCGCTGCCGAGCCCCATCAGCAGCATCCACAGGTAGGCGCCGGCGACCGGGGCCACGGCGAGGCCGAGGAGGGCGACGGTGAAGAGTGCGGATCCGGCGACGGCGAAGGGCACCTGGGTGCGGGAGCGGTGCACCAGCGCGGTGAAGGCGAGCGAGCCCGCGATGCCCAGGAGGTTCATGAGGGAGAGCAGGAGACCGGCCTCGGAGTCGCCCGCGCCCTCGCTGGTGAGCACGGCGGGGATCCAAGCGACGCAGGCGTAGTAGACCAGCGACTGCAGGCCCATGAAGAGCGTGACCTGCCAGGCGAGCCGCGAGTGCCGCAGCCCGCGGCGCCCGGCGGACGCCACCGGCGCGGGCGCCGTGTCCGCCTCGTCCTGGACCGCCGGGTCCCGGACGGCCCCCGCGCCGTCGGCGCGCATCCGGGGCAGCCACAGGGCGAAGGCCAGTGCGGAGAAGAGGGCCCACAGGCCGACGGCTCCGCGCCAGCCCAGACCCAGGGCCTCGCCCAAGGGCACGGTGACACCGGCGGCGAGTGCGGCGCCGGAGAACAGGGCGACCGAGTACAGGCCCATCATCAGGCTGACGCGTCCGTCGAAGTGGTGCTTGATGACGCTCGGCACCAGCACGTTGGCCAGGGCCAGGGCCGTGCTGAGCACGATCGTCCCGGTGAAGAGCGTGACGGGTCCGGGCACCATCCGGATCACGATGCCGAGGGTCAGCAGTGCCATCATCGCGCCCAGCGCCCGGTCGCGTCCGACGCGTCGGGCCAGCCGCGCGGCCAGCGGGGCCAGGAGGCCGAAGCACAGGATCGGCAGCGTGGTCAGCAGACCGGCGGCCGATCCGCTCAGCCCGGTGTCGGCGCGGATCGCGGCCAGCTCCGGCGAGATCGCGACGACGCCGGGCCGGAGGTTGGCGCCGATCAGGAGCACGCCGACCGCGAGGAGCCACAGCTCCTTCCTCCCACCGGCACGGTCCGTGCCGTCCGCGACCTCCTGCCGTGTCTCGCGGACCGGTACCTGCACGCTGCTCACGAAAACCACCCAACTTCGACGACGCGATGAAAGATCCCATATTTGGAGTCGTCTGATCGGCCCAAATGGGGGAGTCTCGCTCCAGACTAGGCGGCGATGTCGGATTTTGCGACTCAAACATGGGATGTTTAATGAGTGAGATCCTGGAACTACGCTCCGCTAACAGGAAAGAGGCCGTGCGTGACGACCCTGGTGCAGCAGACCATCGAGCGGATCGAGCGGGCCATCGAGAGCGGCCACTGGCCCCTGGGCGAGAAGATCCCTGCCGAGGGCTCCCTGGTGGAGTCCTTCGGCGTCGGCCGCAACACGGTCCGCGAAGCGGTGCGCGCGCTGTGCCATACCGGCCTCCTCGAGGCCCGGCGCGGTGACGGGACGTACGTACGGGCCACCAGCGACCTCAACGCCGCGCTCCAGCGCCGCCTGCGCCACGCCGGGCTGCCGCACATCCTCCAGGTGAGGCTCGCCCTGGAGCGCGAGGCCGCGGCGGTGGCCGCGGTGCACCGCGGGGAGGAGGACCTGGCCCGCATCCTCTCCGCCCTGCTGGCCCGCCGCAGGGCCCTCGAAGCGGACCCGCGGGGCGTGGGGCCGGAGTTCGTGGACCGGGATCTCGACTTCCACCGTGCGGTGGTCGCGGCCAGCGGCAACCCGCTCCTGGTCGACCTCTACGAGAGCATCTCCGAGGCCGTCCGGCAGAGCATCGAGGCGCTCGCCGCGCGGTGGCCCGGGGAAGTCCTCGGCTCCGGCACCCACGACGACCTCGCGGACGCCATCGCCCGCCGCGACCCCGAAGCCGCGGAACGCGCCGCCTGGGCCCACACCCGCATCGTGCGGGAGACGCACGAGGGCGGCCGGGAAGGGAGCGGCGCGCCGGGGACGGCGGTAGCGTGGCGCCACGGCAACGGCCCTGAGGGGGAGGCGACATGACGCGATCCACGACCGCGGCGGAGGTCTTCGACGCGCTGGGGGAGCGGTACGAGGACCTGTTCGGGCAGGTGCCCGCCCAGCTGGAGGCGCTGGAATGGCTGGCGGACCGGCTGCCCGCGCGGGCCCGGGTGTTGGACGTGGGCAGCGGCACGGGACGGCCCACGGCCGAGGCGCTGGCGCGCGCCGGGCACGCCGTGACCGGGATCGACGTCTCGGGGGCCATGGTCGAGACGGCCCGCGCCCTGGTGCCGGACGCACGCTTCGAGCAGGCCGACGTCCGTACGTACGTACCGCGGGCACCCGGCTTCGACGCCGTGTGCTCCTTCTTCCCGCTCCTGATGATGGACCAGCCGGACATCCGGACGGCCCTGGAGCGGATGGCGTCCTGGGTCGTGCCCGGGGGGTACCTAATGCTCGCCACGGTCCCCGGGGACATCCGGGGCATGGACATCGAGTGGATGGGCCACCAGGTCACCGTCAGCAGCCTGTCCGCCGAGGAGCACGTGCGGCTGCTGTCGGCGGCCGGCCTGGAGGTCCTGCACCACCGGACGACGTCCTTCGTCCCCGCCGGTCCACTGGCCGGTCCCGAGGACCACTTCTTCTGCTACGCGGCGCGACCGGGGGCCTGACGCCCGCGCCCGCATCCTGCCGCGCCGCCTAACGCGGCGCCACGGAGACCGGGTGCTCCTCCGGCCGGGCGGCGCGGGCGGCGGCATGCGGGCCGGTGGGCGTCGCATCCGCATCGGCGGTGGCGTTCGCCCGCGCCGCGTGGGCAGCCGCCAGGGCGGTCGCCACGGCGTCCACGCGCTGGTCGGGGGCGTCCGCGCGGCGGGCCAGCACGACGCGGCTCGGCGGGTGGCCGTCGACCGGGACGAAGGTGATGCCCGGCCGTGCGTGCCTGCGCGCGGCCCCGGCCGGAAGCAGCCCGGTCACCCCGTCCCACACCACCGCGTGCAGGCACTCCTCGGCCGACGTCACCACCGGGCCGGTGGCGTCCTCGTCCGCGGCGAGCCAGTACGCGCGCCACCGCGCGTCCGTCCCGACCGGCAGCCGGAAGCGCGCTCGCCCGACGAGTTCCCGCACGTGCAGGCGCGGCCGCGCGGCGAGCGGATCGTCCGCGGGCAGCGCCGCGACCAGGGGCTCCGTCCCCAGCTGACGAATGGTCAACCCCGAGGTGTCGAAGGGGAGCCGGGTCAGCGCCAGGTCGACCCGCCGCTCGCGCAGCCCGCCCGTCGGATCGGTCAGGGGCGCCTCGTGCAGCCGCACGCGCAGCCCCGGGTGGGTGCCGCGCAGTACGGCGAGGGCGGCGGCCCCGGCGTCCAGACCCGCCCCGGCGACGGTGCCCAGGACGACCTCGCGCACGGACTCCGCGGCGCGCACCCGCTCGCGGGCGCGCTCGGCCCGTACCAGCAGATCGCGAGCCTCCGGGAGCAGCACCTCCCCGGCGGCGGTCAGGCGCGCGCCGGTCGGGATCCGGTCGAACAGCCGGCACGCCAGCTCCGCCTCCAGGTCGCGGATCCTGCGGCTGAGGGGCGGCTGGGCGAGTCCGAGCCGCACGGCGGCCCGCCCGAAGTGGCCCTCCTCCGCGACGGCCACGAAACAGCGCAACGCTCTCAAGTCCATGACCGGCCACGATACCGACGACGGCACCGCCCCCGCGGAACCGGTCTTGGACGCGGGGGCGGGATCGGAGGTGAACTGGGCTCGTCGCCCGGGCCGCACACCCGCCCGGGGCACTCGTCCCCGTCGACTTCCGCAAGGAGTACACATGTACGCGCACCCCGACGACCTGCACCGCGCCCGCTCCGTCGGCGCCGCCGCCGCGCCCGAGTTCGCCGCCTGGCGCGCCTTCCAGGACGCGGTCGACCGCGAGGACGGCGCCGTGCCGCGCCGCTACCGCGAGCTGATCTCCGTGGCGGTCGCCCTGGTCACCCAGTGCGCCTACTGCCTCGACGTCCACACCGCGGCCGCACGCCGACACGGCGTCAGCGCCGAGGAACTCGCCGAGACCGCCTTCGTCACCGCCTCCGTCCGCGCCGGTGGCAGCCTCGCCCACGCCCTCCTCGCCGACCGCCTCTTCGAACACCACGGCCACGCCGCCCCGTCCGCGACCCCGCCGGGCGCGGTGGCCCCCACCGGCTGACGCCGCCACGGGTCCACCGACGGCCCACGGGGCGGCGCGGCGGGGCGGTCACCGATGCGAACCGCCCATCTCCCTGAGGGCGCCGACGCTCGACCAGGCGCCGGCGAGGACGATGAGCCCGCCGATGACGAACGCCACGTTCGACGTGGTCGAGTTGTCGGACTTCTGCTCCTCCAGGTTCTTGCTCCCGGTCCGGCTGCCGTTCGAGTAGCTCACGCAGGTGTCGCCCGCCGACATCTTCTCGCCGCCGCAGTCATCGGACGACCCCTGGAATCCGACCCAGATGATCGCCGCGCCGAGGGCGAGGAAGAAGAGGCTCGCCAAGAGGTTCTGTGCGGGAGTGTTCTCTCCGCGTGTCGAGGCCATGACGTCCAGCTTTCCGTCCGTAGGTACGGGGTACGGACGACGAGCCTGGTCCCGGCCGGGGCGGTCGTACAGGCCACGCACCCGGCCATCGGTGGCCGGTGGCCACGGACCCGCGGCGAGCCCGGTACCGCGCCGGTCACGCCGGATCCGGAGGCCGGGCGCGTGCGGCCCTGGCGGCCCCGGATCCGAGTCCTGTGCGCGATCCGGTCAGCCCTCGTGGCCCGGCAGCAGCTCCTTGATCTTGGCCCGTGCGAAGCCCCAGCCCTGCGAAACGGTCGGCCTGCCCGGCACGGCCACTTCCTCGGGGTTGGTGAGGACGTCGAGCAGGACCGGGCCCGGGGTGTCGAAGGCCCGGCGTACGGCGTCGTCCAGTTCGGCCGGGTCGGTGACGCGGATGCCCGTCAGGCCCAAGGCCGTGGCGACCGCCGCGAAATCGGGGTTGTCGAGTTCCGTACCGAACTCGGGCAGGCCCATCTGTTCCTGCTCGAGCTTGACCATGCCCAGCCGGCGGTTGTCGAAGACGACGAGCTTCACCGGCAGCCGGTACGTCTTGACCGTCATCAGGTCGCCGAGCAGCATGCTCAGCCCGCCGTCGCCGCACAGGGCGACGATCTGCCGGTCGGGCGCCCAGAGCTGCGCGCCCAGCGCCTGCGGCATGGCGTTGGCCATCGAGCCGAGGTTGTAGGAACCGATCAGGCGGCGGTCGCCGCGCATCGTGACGAAGCGGGAGAGCCAGACGGTGGCCATGCCCGTGTCGGAGGTGAAGACGGCGTCGTCGGCCGCGTGCGCGTCCACCGCCGCGGCCAGCGCCTCGGGGCGGATCTCGTGGTCGCGGTTGTCCAGCGCCGCCCGCAGTTTCCCGGTCAAGCGGCGCTCGTGCCCGGGATCGGCGAGCCCCCGCTGCCCTTCCTGCCAGCGGGCGAACCGGTCGCGGGCGCCGTCCAGGTGGGCCCGGTCGGGTACGGCGTCCAGCAGCGGCAGCAGGGCCCGCAGCGTGGCCCCCACGTCGCCGGCCAGCCCGACGTCCACCGGGGTACGGCGCCCCAGGTGGTCCTCGCGCGCGTCCACCTGGACGACCTTGACGTCCTCGGGGTACCACTCCCGGTACGGGAAGTCGGTCCCCAGCATCAGGAGCGCCTCCCCGCTGTCGAGGGCGTGGACGGCGGCGGGGTTGCCGATGAGACCGGTCTGGCCCACCTGGAAGGGGTTGTCGTCCTCGAAGCCCTCCTTCGCCTTGAGGGTCAGCACCATCGGGGCCGCGAGCAGCTCCGCGGCCGCCATGACCTCGGCGCGGGCCCCGCGGGCGCCCTGGCCGACGAGCAGGGTCACGCGGGACGCCCCGTTCAGCAGCTCGGCGGCCCGGACGAGCGCCGGGTCGTCGGGGCGCGTGACGGCGCGGTCCAGGGCGAAGCGCGGGGACCGGTCGTCGCTCGGAACCTGGTCCCCGAGGTCGCCGGGGACGGTCAGCACGGCGACTCCGCCCTGGGTCACGGCGGCGCGGACCGCGGATTCGAGCAGGCGGGGCATCTGGTCCGGGGAGGTGAGGGTGGCCCGGTAGACGGCCACGTCGCGAAAGAGCAGGTCGTTGTCGACTTCCTGGAAGTAGTCGCTGCCGATCTCGGCGAGGGGGACCTGGCCGCAGATCGCGAGGACGGGAGCGCGGCTCTTGGCGGCGTCGTACAGACCGTTCAGGAGGTGCACGGAGCCGGGTCCCACCGTGCCCATGCACACCCCGAGGGTTCCGGAGAGCTGGGACTGCGCCCCGGCGGCGAAGGCCGCCGCTTCTTCGTGGCGGCAGCCGACCCACTCCAGCCCTTCGGTGGTGCGGATGGCGTCGGTCAGGGGGTTCAGCGCGTCTCCGACGACGCCGAAGACGTGCCGGACGCCCAGCTCCTCGAGCGCTTCGACGATCACGTGGGCGACGGTGCGTGCCACAGGGGTGCCCTTCGGTCCGGTTCCGGCCGCGCGCGGCGCGCGGCCGGTTTCAGCTGGTGAAGCGGTCGGGATCGGCCGCCTCCCAGTCGCCTGCCCAGCCTTCGGGCGGTGATGCGAGGAGCTGCCCGGGAGCGAGCCAGGTGTGGAGGTCGGCGTACGAGCGGACGGTGTGCGGGTCCACCCGGTGCAGCAGCATGTGGGGGCGCAGGTCGCGGGGGTCCTCGACGCCCATCGACGCCATGATCTGCAGGGCGCTCTTGACGGTGGCCTCCTGGTAGCGCCGCACCCGCCGCGACTTGTCCTCCACGTCCACGGCGCGGCCGCGCCGCGCGTCCTGGGTCGCGACGCCGACGGGGCAGGTGTTGGTGTGACAGCGCTGGGCCTGGATGCAGCCGATCGCGAACATCATGGCGCGGGCGGCGTTGGTGTAGTCGGCGCCCTGGAGGAGGCGTTTGACCAGGTCGCTGCCGGTGGCGACCTTGCCGGAGGCGCCGACCCGGATGCGGTCGCGCAGCCCGGCGCCGACGAGCGCGTTGTGCACGGTCATCAGCCCTTCGCTCAGCGGCAGGCCGACGTTGTCGGCGAACTCCATGGGCGCGGCGCCCGTTCCGCCCTCGGCGCCGTCGACGATGATGAAGTCCGGCGCGGTGCCCTCCTCCAGCATCGCCTTGCACACGGCGAGGAACTGGCGGCGCGAGCCGACGCACAGCTTGAAGCCGACCGGTTTGCCGTCGGCGAGTTCGCGCATCCGGGCCAGGAAACGGACCAGTTCGCGCGGGGTGGTGTACACCCGGTGGTAGGGCGGCGAGATCACGGTCTTCCCCTGCGGCACCCCGCGGACCTCCGCGATCTCCGCGGTCACCTTCGCGCCCGGCAGGACGCCCCCGATGCCCGGCTTGGCTCCTTGACTGATCTTCAACGACACGCACTTGACCTGCGGGTTCGCGGCCTTCTCGGCGAACAGATCCTCGTCGAAGTCCCCGTCGTCGGTGCGGCATCCGAAGTAGCCGGTACCGATCTCCCAGACCAGGTCCCCGCCGGGGCGCAGGTGGTACTCGGACAGCCCGCCCTCACCGGTGTCGTGGGCGAAACCGCCGAGGCGCGCACCGGTGTTGAGGGCCAGGATCGCGTTCGCCGACAGGGAGCCGAAGCTCATCGCCGACACGTTGAGCAGGGCCATGTCGTAGGGCCGGGTGCAGTCGGGCCCGCCGATCCGGACCCGGGGCGGGTCGGTGGGTACCGGGCGCGGGGCCATGGACGGAGCGAGGTACTCGCTGCCGGGCCGGTAGAGGTCGAGCTCGGTGCCGAAGGGCTCCTCGGCGTCGGTGCCCTTGGCCCGCTCGTAGACGATGCTGCGGGTGTCGCGGTCGAAGGGGCGGCCCTCGACGTTGCGCTCGATGAAGTACTGCTGGACCTCGGGCCGCAGCGCCTCCATGGCGAACCGCAGGTGCCCGAGCACCGGGTAGTTGCGCAGCAGGGAGTGCCGCCGTTGCAGGACGTCGTGTACGGCGATCAGCGCGACCAGCAACGCGGGCGCGGCCGCGGCCCACCACCAGGGGGAGAACAGGACGGCGACGGCCGAGACGAGCACCGCCGTCACGCCGGTCAGGACCACCACGAGTATCTTCAGCACACCCAGCTTGTGTCCGGATTCCCGAAGCCCAATCGGCCGGACGCGCCCCCTACCGCCTGCGCCCCCTAGCGCCGTGCGCGGGCGCGGCGCACGTGGTTCACCGTCACCGCCACCGGGAGACCCGTCAGCAGGAGGGACAGCCCCACCGGGAGCACTCCCGCCCACACCGTGGGGGAGACGTACGCGGTGCCGGACGCACCGTCCACCAGCCACGCGCGGACGGGTCGCGCATCGATGTCGCCCTCGACGGGGACCTCGAACGACGAGCCGCCCTCGTCCGGAGCGAAGGCGCCCGAGCAGGACCTCGACGTTCCCGCGTTGGCCACGGTGTTGTCGTACGTCCGGCAGTCGGCTGCGGTCACGGTCCCGGGCTCGCCCCACAGCGCCGTCCGCAGCTCGCCGGTGAAGTTCGCCAGCACGAGGTAGGAGGCGACCAGCCCGACCAGACAGGCCAGCGCCAGCCACGGTGCGGGCCCGACCTGCTCAGGCCGCCCGTCCAGAACGTCGCTGCTCTCGCTCATCCGTCCCCACCCCACCCCGGATCACCGACGGACCTCCATGGTGACCGATCCGCGGCACCCTCGGAAGCCCTCCTCCACGCTGCTCCATGCCGCGTACCCGATCCGCGCCCGGTGCCGGCCCACGAGGTGTGTGGAAGCGAAGACGGGGAAGGCGTCGGTGCATGAGGCTGACCCAGGAGCTGGACGCGAGGACGCCCGTGACACGGTGGAAGCCTTACGCGGTGAGTGCGGTGGCCGTCGCCACCAGCGCCGTCCTGGGCGGTGCGGCCGTCGATCCGCACAGCGATTGGTACCGTGCGCTGCGCAAACCGCCCTGGCAGCCGCCCGGCTGGGCCTTCGGCCTCGTCTGGACTCCGCTGTACGCCACGATCGCCTGGGCGGGCGGCCACGCGCTCTCCCGAACGCACGGCGCCGAGCGGCGCGCACTGGCCGTCGGCCTCGGTGCGAACCTCGCGCTGAACACAGCCTGGAACTGGGCGTTCTTCGCCCGCAGGAGTCCAGCCGCCGGGGTGGTGGGAACGGTGCTGCTCGACCTGTCGAACCTGCTGCTCGTGCGGCGCATGCACCGCAGCGATCCGTACGGCGCCCGCGTCCTCGCTCCGTACGCCGCATGGTGCGCCTTCGCCACGGCCCTGAACGTCGACATCGCCCGGCGCAACGCGGGGTGATCGAAGTGCATCCGGCAAGGCGGCCCGGAGGGAAGAGGAGACAGACGCACCCGCCAGGATGCGGGAGCGGGAGCCGCTCGAGGAGGAGCCGCCATGGTCGCTGTCGAACGCTCGTTCATCGTGACCGCCCCGCGGGCGGTCCTCGTCGACTATCTGAAGGACTTCTCGCATGCGCAGGAGTGGGACCCCGGCACCAGAACCTGCGAACGCGTCGATGCGGGGGCCGTGCGGGTCGGATCGACATGGACCAACGTGTCCGTGTTCCGCGGCCGGGAGACACGCCTGACGTACCGGCTCGTCCGCATGGACGAGGGCCGCCTGGTCTTCGTGGGCGAGAACACGTCGGTCACCACGACCGATGATCTCCTCCTGACCCCCGTCCCGGACGGGACCCTGCTCACCTACCGGGCACGGCTCGACTTCAAGGGGTGGCGCAAGCTCGCCGCTCCGTTCCTGAGGAAGGACTTCGACCGCCTGGCGGACGAGGTGGAGCGGGCAATGCCCCGGGTACTGGGAAAACTGTGAACCGTGCCGATGCCGCCCCGCATTGAGCCCCGGCCCCGGCCCCGGCATCCAGCGGCCGCTCACAGCGCCCGCGCCGACTCCGCACGCTTCCTACCCGCGAGCGCGTCGGGGTGGAGGGCATCGATCGCGAGCGCCCGATCGAAATCTTCGAGGGCGGCCATGAACCTGCCCATCAGGAGGTAGGTCTCCCCTCGGTGGATGAGCGCCTCAGGGCTTCGGGGGGCGATCGCCACAGCGCGGTCATGGTCGGCAAGGGCCTTCTCGAAGAAGCCTTGGCTCTGATACGCGGTCCCACGAGAGCTGTACGCGTCGGCGCAGTTCGGGTCCATCTTCAGCGCCCGTTCCAGGTCGGCCAGCGCGTCGTCGAGGCGGTCGTACTGCAAGAGGACGGACGCCCGGGTGCAGAGGCTTAGGACGCGCAGCTCGGGCGTGCCGCGGTCCAGAACCTGATCGGCGTCCGAGAGGGCGTCCTCGAAACGCCCCAGTCGGGAATGGATCTCGGCACGGAGGACGAGCGCGGCGAGGAAGGAGTCGATGGCCGTCATCAGGTCGAGATCGGCGAGTGCCTCTTGATATCGGTGCGCCCGGGCGTGGAGGTACGCGCGCAGGAGGAGAGCCTCGTGATACCCCGGCTTGAGAGCCAGGGCCCGGTCGAAGTCGAGCAGTGCCTCGTCGAAGCGTTCGAGGTCCGTGTGGACCGCTCCGCGTTTGATCAAGGCGTGGAAGTTCTCCGGTGCCGCCTCGATGACGTGGGTGAAGTCGTCGAGTGCCTCGAGGAAGCGGTTCGAGCGACTGTTCGCATCGCCGCGGCGGGTGCGTATCGAGAGGTCTCCGGGCGCGAGAGCGAGAGCGTGAGTGAAGTCGGCCAGGGCCGCGGGCAGTCGCTTCAGGGCGAGGTGGGTGTCACCCCGGCGGGCGAGGACGAAGGCGTTGGCGGGCCGCAACCGGTGTACCCGGTCGAGGTCGGCCAGTGCTTCCTCGTGCCGGTCGGTTCGGTTGAGGACGCCGGCCCGGTGAAAGAGCGCGGTCGCGGAGTCGGGTTCGACCCGTAGGGCGTGGTTGAGATCCGCGAGCGCTTGGTCGTACTGCCTGCCCTTGTGGTATCTCAGGCCACGGCCGGTGAGAGCGACGACATCGTCGGGATCGATCTGCAATACCCGGCTGAGTTTCTGCACCACCTCGTCCTTTCCGAAGACCCCGAGCAACGTGAATCGGTTCTCGTCCGGGTCCTCCTGGATCGGTGGTACGTCGTCGCTCCGCTCGGTTCGTCCGATCCGTCCGGGGGCGCCCTCGCCGACTTCCCTGGTGATGCGGTCGACGGTGTCGCCGTCGGTGTCGCTGACGGTGGCCACCCGGACCAGCACCGCATCGATGTCGTCGGCCTGCAGGTCCACCGAGGACGACTCCGGTCCGAGCCGGGGGGATGCGGCCAGGGACCGGTCGAGCGGGAAGCCGTCCGGGTGCGGATCGTTCCCGCGTAGCCGGTCGAGCTCGTGGTTGAGTGCGACGATCTGCTTCTGCAGGAGGGTGGCGAGCTCCTCGGCCCGCAACCGCCTCGCTTCGGCCCGGGCCAGCTCGGAGTCGGCCGTGGCCTGTTGGGCCTGCGTCCGCGCGAGCCTGGCTTCCAGCTCCGTCTGGACTTCCCTGCCCGCGGTCTCCGGAAGCCGGTCCCGTTCCTGGCCGAGCAGGTCGCCCCGCGCCTCCAGCCACTGGATGATGCCCAGCAGCATCCAGCAGAGCCGTGCGTAGTTGTCGGCGGCCTGGCGCAGCTGGGCCTGCTGTTCCATGGCGTGGGTGAGCCGGTCGTACGTCTCGATGTGCTGCGCCATGGCCGTGACGAGTTCTACGGACCCGGGCGCTCCCGTCCCGGGCAGACCGGTCCTCGCGGTGGCGCGGGGCGGGTGCTCGGCCTGGTCCAGCAGCGCGGCCGCCTCGCTCTGGCGACGTTCGCGCAACGGCGGGTCGACCGTCGCGGCGACCAGTCGGGCGACGAACTCCGGTGGCGGGATCCGCCCGCCCAGGTAGGTACTGATCTGGCTCGTGGAGAGGTCGATCTCCTTGGAGAGCACGGCGAGGGTCTTGCCCGAGCGGTCCACATGGGCCCGCAGAACCTCCGCGAGCTTCCGCGCCTGCTCGTTGACCGGCCGGATCGGCGCCCGCCACCGGCCGCCACGCCGGTCAGCTCCTGCCACCGCTCACTCGCACTCCTTGGGACGGGCCGCGCGATTGTCCGGTCCATTTGGGACAACCGCTGCTCTGTCCGGAATCTACCTGCGCTGTCCGGTCCAGGGGGTCCGAACAGCGCAACTCCCCTGCACCGTCTGCCTTCGACCCGTACCGCACCGCGGTCCCGACCCGAAGGACAGAACCCGTGACAGACCTCCTCGCCATCGCCGCCGACACCCTTTCCCTGATCGGCTCGGCCCTCGCCATCACCCTTGAGATCCGCCGCGCCCGCCGCCGGGCCGAGAACGGTCAGGACGACGACGGGGGGAGTCAGGCGGTCTGAGGCGCTGTCGTCACGGCGGATGACCGGACGGCCCTCGACGGGATCCTGTGAGCGTTCCGCACCGGAGTCGACACCGTCGACGTCGATCCGTGGCGACTCCTACTCGATCGCGATGCTTGAATGGACCATCGTTCCTGATCCGGCAAGGAGAAGCGCTGTGCCCCTGGTGTCTGTCGTGATGCCCGTGTACAACTCGGCGGCCACCCTCGGCGCAGCCATTCGGTCCGTGCTCACACAGACCCACAGCGACCTGGAGCTGCTGGTCACCGACGACCGTTCCACCGACAGCTCCATGGACCTGCTCCGCGAGTTCGCCGCGCGGGACGAGCGCGTCCTGGTGCGGTCCGCGCCCGAGCAGGGCGGTGCGGGCCGGGCCCGCAACCTCGCGATCGAGCGGGCCCGCGGGGACTACGTCGCCTTCCTCGACAGCGACGACATGTGGCTGCCGGAGAAGACGGAGAAGCAGCTCGCCTTCGCCGCACAAGCCCCCGCGCCCTTGACGTTCACCTCGTACTTCAAGATGGACGCCGACCACGCGGGCGAGAGCACCGAATGGGTCCCGAACGGGCGGGTGGTGCGCGCCCGGGAGCACGTGGACTACCGGGCGATGCTGGTCCGCGACCACATCGGCGCCCTCACCGCCATGTACGACCGCAACGTCCTGGGTACGCGGCTGATGCCGGAGATGCGCAAGCGGCAGGACTACGCCCTGTGGCTGTCGATCATGCGAGACGGCGCGGACGCCCGGGGCCTTGCCGAGCCGCTCGCGGTGTACCGGGCCCACCAGGCGGGATCCCTGTCCTCCAACAAGGCGTCGCTCGTGCGGTACAACTGGGCCCTCTACCGCGAGCACGAGCACCTGTCGGTTCCCCGGGCGACCCGGGCGCTGGCCGGAGCCGCGTGGCAGTCCCTGCGCAACTCGCGCATCTAGCGTCGGCGCCGGCTCGCGCGGCTACGACGACAGATCGGTCGTGGGCGTCCGCCGTCAGGCCCGAGGCCTACCCTGCGTTCCATGGAACTGGATGCTGAACTCACTGCTCTGGCAACCCAAGAGGACCTGCCCGCCGACCTGGTACGCCGCCTGCTCCAGCACCCTGGGGCTCGGCGCTCGGTGGCGTTGCTGCGTCAGGACCTGACGGACGAACTCATAGCGGAGATCATCGACCTCGGCTCCGTGCGGACTCTCGCCGCGAACTCCTCCGTGCCCGCTCGGATCCGGGCCCGCTTCGCGGAGCATCCGGTGCCGTCCGTTCGGTGCGCGGTCGCGGCGAGCGTCAGGGACGAGCCTCCGGACCTGTCATCCGGTCTGATCGACCTGCTGGCGGAGGACCCGGACATCTTCGTCCGAAACGCGATCGCGTCCCGGCCCGGCCTCCCGCCGGCGCTGCGTGAACGGGTCGTGGCCACCCTGGAGCCGGACAGCCCCCTTGCCGAATGGATGCTGGAGTTCAGTCGCGGCACCCACACCTGTCCCCCCGCAGCACCGGCCCCTCCCCCTCTCACGCGGCAACAAGCGGAGGCCTTGCTCGCGCGGGCCGGGCTCTGAGGGCGAGCCCCTGTCGTCAGGTGGCGGTGTCCAGGCCGACCAGGAGAGCTGCGACATCGAGACCTGCGGCGAGGTACTCGACGAACACCCGATTGTTCAAGGCCCAGGGGGACCGCCTGTCCCGGATGAGTTGGATCGCCGTCATCGCGGCTTGGGGCCGGTAGTTGGCTCATGCTTGATCCCCAGCGTCGGTGCCCGGGGGCCGACATGTCCCGGAGGGGGGCCACGGTGGTGGTCGGTGAACTCGTGCGCGCAGAACTGCGACGCGTCGATTGGGCGTCGTTGGAGTGCGGCTGCGGTGACTCGGCGGAGCACGTGCCGCTCCTGATCGAGGCGATCATCACTGCCGAGACACCCCAGGACATGATCGGATACACCCTCGATGGTCATGTCGAGGGAAGCACGATCATCTTCGGGTGCACTCCGCCGGCCGTCGGCGTGATCATGGCCGCGCTGGCGGGCGACCTCTCGAGGCCTGCCCGGGACGTGCTGCTGCAGACGTTGTGGTTCGTGGCCGCGGGCTCCGGCGACTCCGGGCCGACGGCGGGCAGCGAGGGCCTGGGCGAGGAGTGCAGGTACCAGGCGCGGGAGGGGTTCTGGAGGCTCCTCCAGATCGGGCTCACCGGCTCTGCGGAAGACGCCGAAACGGTGGCGGACATCTGCGAGTTCTTCGGGCTGGGCGGTGACAGGGCCGACTTCTACCAGGCCGAGCTGCGCGGCCGCGTGCGGGCGAAGACGCAGAGGAAGTCGGCCCCGGCATGACGCCGGGGCCGGGGCCCGTCATCCGTACAGCGGACGGGAACGCCACTGGCCCGGAGCGCGGTCGAGGGCGCGCTCGTAAGCGTGGTCAGGGGCGCTTGACGGGTGCGTGCGAGGCTCTGCTGGAGTCAGCCGAGCTGCTGGAGCAGCGGGAGGATGTTCTTGGGCTGGGCGTTGACCTGTGCGAGGACGGAGATGCCGGCCTGCTGGAGGATGCTGGCCTGGGTGTAGTTCGCGGTCTCCAGGGCGTAGTCGGTGGCCTCGATCCGCTCGCGGGCGGCGCTGAGGTTGACCACGCCGGTGTCCTGGGTGCGGATGTTGGACTCGAAGCGGTTCTGGACGGCGCCGAGGATCGAGCGCAGGCTGGTGACCTGGACGAGCGCGGCGTCGATCTGGGACAGCGGGTCGATGAGGTAGGTACCGGCAGCGGCCGCGTCGGTTTTGCTGATCGTGGCGCTCTGACCGTCCGAGCCGCTGTAGTTGATCGTCGTGGGGTCGGTCTCGTTGGTGAAGGCGGGCGTCTTCGCGAGGTCGTAGGACTCCAGGCCGAGCGTGTTGACGTTGAGCATCTTCATGGCGACGGCGATGATGTCGCCGTCGTCCGCGCCGGTCTGGAAGTTCATGCTGGTGTTCTTCGCGAGCACCTTGATCCCGTTGAACTGGGTCTGCTGCGAGATCGTGTCGATGGCCTCCAGCCGCTGGGCGACCTCCTGTTGGATGGCGCGTCGGTCGGTGACGGCGTAGATGCCGTTGGCGGCCTGGACGGTCAGCATGCGGATGCGCTGGAGGTTGTTGGTCACCTCCTTGAGCGCGCCCTCGGTGGTCTGTGCGAGCGAGATGGCGTCGTTGCTGTTGCGCGTGGCCTGGACGGATCCGTTGATCTGGGTGGTCATCCGGTCGGAGATGGCCAGGCCCGCGGCGTCGTCCTTCGAGGAGTTGATGCGCTTGCCGGAGGCGAGCCGCTCGGCGGCCACGCCCATCGTGGAGCCGGTGATGTTCAGGTAGTTCTGCGTGGTGAGCGACATGATGTTGGTGTTGAGCGTCAGCATGTGATCATTCCCAGTCGGTGGTCGGTACGGATGTCGGGAAGCGCTACGCGGACGTCACGTTCACGTCGTCCTGAGCCAGGACGAACCGCAGGACATCGACATCGACCCAGCCGTACGGGGAGATCGCGTCGATGAACACGGGCAGGGTCCGCGTCAGCTCCGCGAGGACCTCGGCCCTGTCCTGGCCCCGCGCCGCGGCGGCTTCGGCGATCCGGTCCTCGCCCAGGGCCTGGACCACCTGCTCCTCGGTGAGGGGCTCGTTGGGGCCGGAGCCGAGCCAGGAACTGCTCTGCGGCAGGGCGGCCGCGAGGGTCCGGGCCTCGGCCACGATCTGCTCGGCGGCCGATTCCTCCTCGGGCGTCAGCGCCGCGATCTTCGCAGCGGCCCGGAACGCCTCGATCGTCTCGGCCGGGATCGCGTCCACCAGACCGGGGATCTCCGCGGCCAGCGAGGCCGCGGCCTCGGCTTCGCTCACCTGCGCCAGCTCGGCCAGCCGCTCGAGCATGCCCGCGGGAGCGGCAGCAGCCACTTCTTCCGCGGACAGCGCTTCGTTGGTGCCTTGGCCGGTCCAGGACGCGAACTTGCCCGCCGTCCCGGGCGCGGCGGCAAGGGCCGTCAGCAACTGTCCCAGCACAGGGGCCACCGTGGTCTCGCTCATCGCACTCCCTCACTAATGATCTTGCCAACGCAGGAACGCTACCGAAAGCGACGGTGCGTCAACAGATCGTGAATCGGCCATGACCGACAAGCCGTGGGCGGCGGGCGGGAACAGGCGGCTGAGGCCCGGCCGCTGAGCGGCGCCGCCGACCCACCTCTGCTCATGGGGCGGGGCCGCCGACCGCCCGGGCGATCCGGTGGCCGACGAGCCGCTCGGCCTCTTCGAGCGGATACCAGGCGGCGCCGGCCACCTCGGACTCCTGGATGCGTTCGATCTCGGCGCCGGCCGTCGCGAACGCATAGCCGATGTCCAGGTGGAAGTGCTCCGGCTCGTCCTTCGCGGGCCTCGCCGGGACCCTCCCGAACTCGACGTACGCGGGGAGCGTCGAGGCGGGGACCACCTGCCCGGGGTCGATGCCGGTCTCCTCCGACAACTCGCGCAGAGCCGCGCCGAGCAGCGTGGCGTCGGTCGGCTCCAGGTGACCGCCCGGCTGCAAGGTCAGCCCGTACGCACGGTGTTCGATCAGCAGGATCTCCGTACCGCCCCGGACCAGCAGCGCGCCGGCGGTCACGTGCATGGGGAAGGTCCGTCGCGAGGCGAACCGTTGGCCTTCGGCCAGGAGCCGCAGCGGCTCGGCCAGCTGTCCGGCCTCCCGCGGGAAGCGCTCGAGGTAGGCGGCGAGCACGTCTTCGATCTCGGAGTCGGTGATTGCCGCGGGCGAGCGCCACAGGCCATCACCCGCCGTTCGGCCCGAAGGGGGTGTTCCACGGACTCCGGCCGCCGGAGGGCGGCCACCAGGCACGTGCACGGTCGGCTCCACAGGGGTTCGCGGCGTACGAGAAGCCCCGCACTCTACAAGCGGGCCCGGACCGACCCGGCCCGATCCGCTCCGTCCCGCCCGATTCCGTGCGGCGCCTGGGAGCATCGGCGATTCGGCCAACCACCTTTGGTGGCAGTGGCGTTGTGTGGAGCGGGTCGGTGTAGATCCCACGGTCCGCCGCCCGCTCCGTTACGGGGTTTCGGGGCCGACTGAAAGACGTGTGTTCGAAAAACCGAGGCTCTCGTTGAGCTTCCGACAGCACTCGACAGCACTCGAAAACGCCCGACAACGTCCGACGGCGATCCAGGGGGACCCGATGACCACCTCCCAAGCACACGGCGAACCGGCCGATGCTCCGCCTACGCCTACGTCTACGCCTACGCCTACGCCTCCTCCGCCCCCTCCGGCGGAGATCACTTACGGCGGGCAGAACTCCGTCAATCCGCTCGCGGAGGTCTCCTTCCGGAAGATGTGCGCCACGCTCCCCGCAGTCCTCGCCGGGATCGGCCGCCTGTCGTGGCGGACCGACCGGCGGGCCGTGCGGCTCCTGATCGGGTGCCAGCTCGTCACGGGCGCGTCCGCGGCGGTGCTGCTGGCCGCCACCGCCCGCGCGATGGGGCCCGTACTCGGCGCGGGAAGCGCCGCCGACCGTCTGCAGGGAGCGCTGCCCGCGCTGCTCGTGGCCGCGTTCGCCGCCGCGATGAACCGCGTCTCGGGCGCGGTGGCGACGTACGCCGAGCGGCGGATCACTCCGCTGCTGACCTCCGAGACGGACAGCGCCCTGGTCGAGGCGGTCTGCCGGGTGGAGGCCGCCGCCTACGCGGGGGACGGCTTCTCCGACCGGCAGGAGGCGGCCGAGATGGGGGTGGTCCGCACGCACGTGATGGTCACCGACGCGCAGCGCTTCCTGTCCTCGCTGATCCGACTGGTCACCGCCGGCAGCGTCCTGTCCCTGCTGAACGTGATGATGTTGCCCCTGCTGCTGCTCGCGGTGCTGCCGGCGGGCATCGGCGCCGTGCTGACCGCCCGCGTCGACTACGAGATCCACTACGCCAACGTCGCCGACCGCAACGTGCGCGGCATGATGCGCTGGTGGGCCACGGCCTCCCAGTACGGCGACGAGGTCCGGGCCAACTCGATGACCGACTACCTCGTCTTCTGGTACCGGGCCCTGTCCGACCGCTGCGACCGGCGCAACCTCGCCGCGGCGCCCCGCACCCTGCGGATCTCCCTGCTCTCCGCTTCGGCCGGGGGCGTGTTCCTCCTCGCGACCTGGGGGGCGCTCGCCTGGCTCGCCGTGAGCGGACGGATCGAACCCGCGATCGCAGCCACGGCCGTCATCGCCGTCCAGACCGCGCTCGCCGCCCTCTCACAGGTCGTCATCAACGGCGCCGCGGTGTTCCACACCAGCCTCTACCTCACCGACATGCAGTCCTTCCTCGACGAGGCCGCCGCCCGCGCGCCCCGGCGCGGACCGCGCGAGATCGCGGGGCCGGTCGAGCGGATCCGCCTCGACGAGGTCGTCTATCAGTACCCCGGCAAGGACAAACCCGCCGTGGACGGCGTCTCGCTCACCCTGGAGCGCGGCCGGATCCTCGCGATCGTCGGAGCGAACGGGAGCGGGAAGTCGACCCTGACCCGCCTGATCACCGGGATCTACCTCGCCGACAAGGGCAAGGTCAGCTGGAACGGAACCGACCTCGCCGAGACGGACCCGGCCACCGTCTGGCGTGCGACCGGCCTGGTGCCGCAGGACTTCGCGAAGTGGCCGCTGCGGGTGCGTGAGAACATCACCCTCGGCCAGCCCCGTACGGACGACGACGGACCCGTGTGGGAGGCCATCGACGCGGTCGGTCTGCGCGAAGCCGTCGAGGACCTCCCACACGGTCTGGACAGCCTCCAGGCCCGCGACATCTGGGGCGGCGTCGAGTTCTCCGGCGGGCAGTGGCAGCGCGAGGCGTGCGCCCGGGCCCTGTACCGCAAGCCCGAGCTGCTGATCCTGGACGAGCCGACCTCGCAGATGGACCCGCGCGGTGAGCACCTGGTGTTCGAGCAGATCAAGGCCATCGCCGCCGACCGGATCACCATCGTGGTCACCCACCGCCTGGAGAACACGAAGGTCGCGGACCACATCATCGTGTTGGAGCACGGCCGCATCTCCGAGCAGGGCCGTTTCGACGATCTCGTCCATGGTGGCGGCACCTTCGCCGAGCTCCTCGCGCTCTCCCAGGATCGCTGAGCGGCTCTGCTACCCACGACCGACCGACCGACGGGTCGCCCGACCCGACAAGGAGGACCCGTGTTCCCCCGCCCCACCCCGTCCGCGACTCCTCGCACGACTGGGACCGCTCGCGCGTATGGGAACTGACGGGCGCGGACGGGGTGCACCGCTACGTGAAGGTCTCGCCCAGCGAACGGTTCTTCATACGCGAGAGCCGCGCATACCGGCACATCGCGCCCGCCCTCGGGCACAGCCGCGCGCCCCACCTGCTCGACAGCCGCGCCCAGGACCTCGCCCTGCTCCTCACCGCGGCCCCCGGAGCCCCGGTGAAGGAGGCGGGCCGGGGCGGCGTCGCGTGGCGGGAGGTGCATCGCGAGGCCGGAGCGCTGTGCGCCCGCCTCCACGAGGCCGGAGGCCTCGACCCCACGGATCGGGCCGAAGAGGAGGCGTCCCTACGGACCGTCGCCGACGGAGCCGAGAAGTACCTGGCTCGTGCGGGGGACCGGCTCACCGCGGGCGAGCAGCGGCTGATCCGCGACCACGCCGACCGGCTGTGCCGCATCGGCCCGGTGCCCCTCGGCTACATCCACGGTGACAACCAGCCGAGGAACTGGTTGTGGTCGGAGGTCGGGCTCGCACTCGTGGACTTCGAGCGGAGCCGACCGGCCGCCCGCGTCCAGGACCGGGCCTCGGCCGTCCCGGTCTCACAGGCGGTCAGGCGAAGTAGCCGGAGCAGGCTCTTCCGTGGTGACGCGCCGGACGCGACCCACCCACGAATCCGACGTCAGGAGGGACCACTCGACCTCGATCTCGACGCCGTGATGTGCGCGGGTGTAGTCAGCGAGTTGCGTGAAGATCGCCGTCTGTACGTCCCCAAGGGGCGCGCTGGTGGGCAGCGGGACCTTGCCGCATGCGCCGCCCGAGTCATCAGCGATGAACGTGTAGGGCCACGCATCGTGCCCGGTCAGCAATGATCTCCCTCGGCCTGGCGGCCCAACGCGTGCTCGATGAGCGCGCCATGGCCGTGCCTGTCTCCTGCCCGTCTCCTGCCGGTCACGATCTCGTGACCGCGGACGACCGCGTCCCGACGGAGCTCCCAGCCGTCGATCTTCCTCGGACAAAAGACGGGCTGGAGGGACACCCGCGCTGTTCCGCCGGCGGCAGAACACCGGCCGGACCGGGCTCGACGATCGCTACGGTCCTGTCTCATGACGACGACAGCGACGCGTACCGTCGAGTACCCGGCCGACGGTTTGACGATGATCGGGTACCTCGCACTCCCGGCCGGTGTCGGCCGTCGGCCCGCGGTGCTGCTCGGGCCGGAGGGCATGGGGCTCAGCGACGTCGAGCGCCGCCGGGCCGACGCCCTCGCCGCGCTGGGATACGTAGCGCTGGCCTTCGATCTGCACGGCGGCCGCTATCTGGGCGACCCCGAGGAGATGCTCGCCCGCTGCCTGCCGCTGCTCGCCGACCCCGACCGGATGCGGGGCATCGGCCACGCGGCGCTCGACGTGCTGCGTGCCGAACCGCGGACCGACCCCGACCGGATCGCCGCCATCGGCTACGGCACCGGGGGCGCCATCGCGCTGGAACTGGGGCGCGACGGCGTCAACCTGCGCGCGATCGGAACGGTCAACGCGACCACCACGGGCCGACCGGGCGAGGCAGCGCACATCCGTTGCCCGGTGTGGGCCGGAGTCGGGTCGGAGGACCCGATCATGCCGCCCGCGCAACGGAGCGCGTTCACCGCCGAGATGCAGGCCGCGGGCGTCGACTGGCGCCTCACGGTCTACGGTGGCGCCCTGCACGCCTTCCACCACCCACCGGTCGACCATCCCACGGTCCCCGGCGTCGGCCACCACCCGCAGCACGCACGGCGAGCCTGGCGCGACGTCGTCGACCTCCTCACCGAGTGCCTGCCCGTGACGGATGGTCCGGGGGCAATGCCGCAGACAGCCCCGTAGTTCAGGGAAACGACCAGGTCCAACGACATCGCTCCGGACCGGATCGGAGCCTATGTGGTCGCCTCGTGCGAGCGCAGCGCCGGAAAGGCGTGCGTGCGGGCCGCGACCACGACGATCAGTACCGGTACCAGGAGCAGCAGTGCGCCGCGGGGGAAGGAGGCCGGGCCGAAGGCCGCGAGGAGGGTACCGCCGACCGCGCCGCCGCCGGCGATGGCGGAGTTGCAGACGGTGACGTACAGGGCTTGGGCACGGTCGCCTCCGGCGTCGGCGACCGCGGTCTGCAGGAGGGTCGCGATGCCACCGCAGGCCAGCCCCCACAGCACGGTGGCGGCGTAGACCGCGGCGGAGCCGTGCGCCAGGGTCGCCAGGAGGGTGGCCGCGGCGAGGAACAGGGTGACGCTGGCGATGGTCAGGGTCCGCAGGTGGTGGTCGACGAGGGCCCCGGCGGTGAGGATGCTCACCACGGAGGCCGCTCCGAAGACGAGCAGCACGCTCCCTCGGGAGCCGCCCACGCCGTAGGCGTCGAGGAAGGCCGCGACGTAGGTGTAGAGGATGTTGTGGGCCAGCATGAAGGCCGCGGCGGTGAAGAGGACCGGTACGACTCCGGGGAGCCGCAGCGCCTTGAGGATGGGCCGGCGCTGTTCGGGGCGCTGGCCCGCGAAGTCGGGCAGTACGGCCTGCATCCAGCCCAGCAGGGCCAGCGTGAGCAGGCTGATCAGGAGGAAGGTGAGCCTCCAGCCGCACAGCGAGCCGAGCAGGGTGCCCAGGGGGATCCCCAGTGACAGGGCGAGGGGAATGCCGGCCAGGGCGACGGCGACGGCCCTGCCCTGCAGGTGGGGTGGTGCCATGCGACGGGCGTGGACGACGAGCTCGGACCAGACCACGGCGGCGGCGACGCCCGCGAGCAGGCGCAGGACCATGGTCAGCGGGTAGCTGGCGGAGGCGGCCGTGGCGGTGTTCGCGATGCCAATGACGGCCACGGCGGTCAGCAGCAGCTTCTTGCGCCGCCAGGTGGCCGTGGTCCGGGCCAGGGGGATGGCCGAGACGCCCGTGGCGATGGCGTACACCGTCAACGACTGGCCCATCGCGGACTCGCTGACGGAGAGGTCACGGGCCATCTCCGGCAGGACACCGGCGGGCAGCGCCTCGGTCAGCACGGTCATGAAGGCCGCCAGGGCCAGCGCCAGCAGCGGCGACCAGGGGAGCCTGCTCCGCTCCGGTGCTGGCTCTGAACGGGGAGGAAGCGTGGTGGAGGGCATCGCGGAAACGGTCCAGGTGAACTCACGCGGGCGGCGCGGACCACCTTCGGCCGGTGGAGAAGATCACGCGCCGGCGGAGAAGGTCACGCGCATGCCCGCACACGGGAGGAGCAGGGCTGCGGACGGCTTGTGGAGCCATCGCATCCCGTTCACCTGACCGCGCTCGGACCCGATCGCGTACCGCACGCGCCGTCCGTGCACCCGACGCGCCGGAGCCCGGCAGCCGCGGGGGCGGCAACCGCGGGCGAGACGGGTGGCAAGAGGCATGAGCGAAGCCTAGCCGCCGACGCAGGCGTCCGGCCCGGGGCGAAAGCCCCGCATCCACCGGGCCGCAGGCCCCGCTTCCAGCGGGACGTCCAGGGCGCCGAAATGGCCCCTTCAGGTCGGCGGCGCGGTGCGGGCGGTCTGCGCGGAGCGGTAGCCGGGGTGGACGCCCGGGGTCAGGCCCTGGGCAGCGGCCAGTCGGCCGAGCAGGGCGGTCAGTTGTTCGTGTTCCTCCGCCGACAGGGGCTCGCAGATCTGCTGTTCGTGTGCCGTCGCCACCTCGCGCAGATCCGCCAGCAGAGCGGTTCCGGCGTCGCCGAGGAACAGCGCGTACAGCCGCCGGTCCTCGGGGTTGCGGCGGCGCTCGATCAGTCCGCGCGCCTCGAGGTCGTCGGCGAAGGCCACGAAGCGGCTCGGGGGCATGCCGAGTACGTCGGCCAGTTCGCGCTGGCTGCGGCCCGGATTACGGGCCAGCAGGCGCAGCAGCCCCGCCTGGGCGGGGGTGAGGCCGAGCGCGGAGACCCGCTCGGCGAAGCGGCCGGCCGCGTGCGCGCCGAGCTGGGCCAGCAGGAAGGCCACGCCACCGTGCGGGCGCGGGCCGCCGCCACCGTCATCCGTCGTTCCCATGAGGAAACCGTAACAGCTTGACAATCGTTTCAGCTTGTAATCATTCTTGAAAGGAACGGACTGACGGACGAGGAGACGAGAACGCCATGACCGCCGCACCTGCCCCCGCACCCGCCGCACCTGCCCCCGCGGATCCGGCCGACCGGACGGGCCGAGGGCCCCAGTCCGGGCCGCCGCTGCTGGCCCCCGTACTGGCCCTGACCGGTCTGACCATCGCCTACGTGATCCTGAACCGGGCCACCCCGCACCCCGACGCCTCCGGCCTGGAGGTCCTGCGGTACGCCGCCGAGCACCGCACCACCGCCGAGCTCGGCGCCCTCCTCCTGCTCGGCGCGGCCGTCCCGATGGCCCTGATCGCGGCCGTCCTCTACCGGCGACTGCGCGCGCTGGGCATCACCGCACCCGGATCCGCGATCACCCTGGTCGGCGGGGTGCTGGCCGCCGCGGCCCTGATGCTGAGCGCCATGTCCGGCTGGGCCGGGGCCCGGCTCGCGGAAAGCGCCGGGCCCGACCTCGCGCGAGCCCTGGCCGACCTGGCGTTCTTCGCCGGCGGACCCGCGTACTCGGCGATGTTCGCCCTGCTGCTCGCCGGGGTCGCCGTCCCCGGACTCCTCGCCGGACTGCTGCCGAGGCCGCTGGCCTGGGCCGGACTGATCCTGGGCGCCGTGGGGATGCTGGCCCTGCTCGGGCTGGTGGTCGACGGGTTCCAGTACCTGCTGCCTGTACTGCGCTTCGGCGGGCTCGCCTGGCTGGTGTGGGCCGCGGTGAAGCTGCCGCGCACCCGCCACGGGCTCGGCCGGGCGGGGGCGCGCTGAGATGACGAGCTACCCCGAACTGGACGGCCGTACGGTCGTCGTCACCGGCGGCAGCCGCGGCATCGGAGCCGCCACCGCCCGCGCCTTCGCCGCCGAGGGCGCCCGGGTCTGCGTCGTGGGCCGCAACGCGGAGGCCCTGGGCGGCGTGGTGGACGCGATCGGCGCCGTGGGCGGTACGGCGATGTCCGTGACCGCCGACGTCACGGACGCGGCGGCGCTGGCCCGGGTCCTGGAGGAGACCGAGCGGCGGCTCGGCCCGGTGGACGTACTGGCCGCCTTCGCGGGCGGCCAGGGCCGCCCGGTCCCCACCCCCGAACTCACCGAGGAGCGCTGGCGCGAGGTCCTGGACTCGGACCTCACCTCCACCTTCCTGACCGTACGGACCTTCCTGCCCGGCATGCTGGAGCGCGGCCGAGGCTGCGTGATCACCATGTCCTCGGCGGCGGGCCGCCGACCCAGCCAGGCGAACCTCGCCTACGGGGTCGCCAACGCCGGGCTGGTGATGCTGACCCAGCACCTGGCGACCGAGCTCGGCCCGCGCGGGATCCGCGTCAACTGCCTGGCGCCCTCGGTGATCCTGACCGAACGCACCGCGGCCGCGATACCGATGGCGATCCAGGAGCAGCTCGCGCAGGCCCACCCACTGCCCAGGCTCGGCCTTCCCGGAGACGTGGCCGCCTGCGCACTCTTCCTCGCCTCGGACGGGGCGTCCTGGCTCAGCGGAATCACCCTCGACGTCGCGGGCGGCCGCATCACGGGGTGACCGGGCCACAGCACAGGACGTCTCCTGCGGACTGTGGAGCCACAGGCTCCCCAGTCCCGCGACAAGAGGACGAGCGGCGGCCGAAAGCAACGAGGCCGGAAGTAGGTCCCTCTGCGGATCGGCAGATCGGCAGAGAGGCCGCCGACAGGGGGGCAGGGAAGGCGAAGCAGTGCCGGCCCTGGCCCCCAGGTTCCCAGCAGCCCCAGGGCAACGCGGACTCTGGCCCGCGGTCTGGCCGACCGGTCGCGGCGAATCACGTTCGGAGGCTGCTGCACGCCGCTGAAAGAGCTGTTGGCTGCGCCATGGAACGCGGCCCTCGACGCACCGGTCACCTTCGATACGGGGGCCGAATCCGCCGGGGCGCCTTCCTCGAAACGGGTACGTACAGCCACGGAGGGTGATATCCGGGGCCCTGGGTGGTGACCCGACCCACAGGACCCAGGTCACATACGAAGCGGGATCGTAGTCCCCGTACGCCCTGTCCCGGCGCCCTCTTGCCTGCTCCCGCCTGCGCGGATGCCTCCCGGGCTGCGCGGGTCGTTGCTCCTCGCCTGCGAGGGACGCTAGTACGCGACGTCGTTGCTAGGGCCCGGGAAGCCCCGTAGAACTGGATGAGTCGCAAGGCGGACGGAGATCCCCCGGGCTCACCCCCGGCCTCCCGCTCCCGCCGACGATCCCCTCTCCACCGCGTGAGTGGCTCACGCATGTCCTCGGCATGCGGCGACCGTCCCCGTCCCCTTCGGAAGGCCATCCGTGTCCAACGCCGTCATCCGCCGCATCGCCGCTTCCAAGAAGACCCTCGCGGGTACCGTCCTCGCCCTGGGCGTCGCCGGTTCCATGCTGGCCGCGGTTCCCGCGCAGGCCGCCCCGATGAGCGCCAAGGCGATCGCCCAGCAGATGATCAAGGACCCGGCGCAGTTCGCGGCGTTCAACCAGATCATTTCCCGTGAGAGCGGCTGGGACCACACCGCCACGAACGCCTCCTCCGGCGCGTACGGCCTGGTCCAGGCCCTGCCGGCCTCGAAGATGGCCTCGGCGGGCCCCGACTGGAAGACCAACCCGGCCACCCAGATCAAGTGGGGCCTGGACTACATGAACTCCCGCTACGGCAGCCCCGTCGGCGCGTGGAACTTCTGGCAGAACCACCACTGGTACTAAGCCGCCACAGGACAGCACACGCACAGACGCGCGAGACAGCTCGGCCGGGAACTCCCGGCCGAGCTCCTTTGCGTTTACGGCCGTCTAACGTCTAACCCACCTGTCGTGAAATGCCGGTCCACGATGCAATGGCGGCACGGCGACCAGCGGCGTCCGCCTCTCCAGCAAGAGTTGCCACAGCGGGACGCATTCAACAGCGGCCCATCATCAGCCCCCATCCGTGGACATCCAAGGCCTCGCCGGCCGTCTCGTCACGAGGGGATCACCGCACTCACCGGCATTCATCCATCCGTTCCCAGGACAGCGGGTGGGTGATGCCGGAGCCCACCCACAAGTGCTCTCGCTTGAGACCTACGCAGCCACTATCATCCGCGTGGTGAATCCAACTGCGGTGCGATGGCTCGTGGGTTTGGCAGGTACCGCTGGCGCGTTCGCGGCGGCCGCCGCCGGATGGCAGGCGTTCGGGGAGGTCGGACCGGCACAGTATGCGTTCGCCGGGGTGACCGCGCTCGTGGGCGGATCACTGGCCTGGATGCAAGCCGGCCGCACCCCGGGAGCCCCGGAATTGCCGCACCATCCGGTGCCGCGTGAACTGCCCCGCGACATAGCCGATTTCACCGGACGCAGCGAGGAACTCGGCCGGATACAGGCCCTGCTGGGTTCGCCGGATCGGGTGACCGGTCCGCTCGTGGCCATCGCGGGCAAGGGGGGCCTGGGCAAGACGACCCTCGCGGTACGGGCGGCCCAGCGCTCGGCGTCCCAGTTCCCCGACGGGCAGCTCTTCGCGAACTTACGGGGGTACGACCCCCTGCCCGCCGACCCTAACGAGGTCCTTGCCACCTTCCTGCGGTCCCTGGGCGTCGACCCGCGGACGATCCCGGATGCGAGCCCCGACCGCGAGCAGATGCTGCGTACACTGACAGCCGGGCGACGCCTGCTCATCGTCCTGGACAACGCCAACGGGCCCGGGCAAGTACGTCCGCTCCTGCCAGGCGCCCCGGACGTCGCGGTGATCGTCACCAGCCGCAGTCCGTTGAGTACCCTCGAAGGAGCCCAAACCATCGTGCTCGACCTCTTGGAGCCCGAAGAAGCGCTCGAGTTGCTGGGCCGGGTTGCCGGCGCGGACCGGGTGGCCGGCGACCCCGCCTCCGCACTGCGGCTGGTGGCGCTGTGCGGTCACCTGCCGCTCTCCGTACGCATCGCTGGAGCCAGGCTGGCCGAGCGTCCGGACATTCCGGTGGCGGACCTCGCCGACCGACTCGCAGACGAGCGCGAACGGTTGGACCAACTCGAAATCGGAGACCTCGATGTCCGGTCCACCTTCATGATCAGCTACCGAGGGCTGCCGGAGGCGGAGCAGCGGGCCTTCCGACTGCTCGGGCTCTTTCCCGGCGCCGACTTCGCGGCCTGGCCGCTCGCCGCGCTGATGGACGTGCCCCTGCGCGTCGCCGAACGCCACATTGGCGCGTTGGTGTCGGCCCAAATGCTCGACGCCATCGGGCCCGACGAAACGGGCACCCCCCGCTACCGTTTCCACGACCTGCTCCGCGCGCTCGCCCGCGAGCAGCCGGAACCCGAGTCCGCGACGGCGACGGGCAGGCTCCTGGGCGCGTACCTCACCCTCGCGGCCACGGCGGAAGACCGGTTCCAGCCCGGCGAGGTGCGCAAGACCAGCACCCACCCGCGACACGAGGTCGACGACGTCCATCTCGACGGGCTGCTGCGCGACCCGATCACCTGGTTCACCACCGAGCAGCACAACGTCGTGGCGTGCGTGCGGCTCGCGAACGCGCGGGAACTCTGGGACGCCTCCTGGGAACTCACCCACATCGGCGCGCCCTTCTTCGAGATGTTGGCCGCCTGGGACGACTGGGGGACCGCGGTCGACCTGGCGCTGGACGCGGCTCGACGCTCGAACAACCGCTGGGCCGAAGCCATTACCCGTTTCGACACCGGTGCGCTCCGGCGCGACCTGGGTCGCCTCGACGATGCCATGGCTCTGTACGGCGAAGCGCTGACCGGCTACGAAGCGTCCGGCGACCAGCACGGCACGGGCGCCGTCATGCTGGTCCAAGGCATCATCCACCGCAACCGGCGGGATTGGGAGCCGGCCGCGGAGCGGCTGATGGAGGCGGCCGAGCATCTCAGGAACGCTGGGGACCGCCGACTCACCGCACAGGCACTGCGGAGCCTCGCGGTGGTCCGGGGCGGCCAGCGGCGGGTCGGTGAGGCCATCCCTTTGTTCCGGGAGGCGCTGGCGGAGTTCCAGAACCTCGGGGACCGACGGGCCGAGGCGTACGCCTGGCGCGGCCTCGCTCAGGCCGAGCTGGACAACGGGGACACGGACGCCGCGGGCCGTTCGTTCGGCAGGAGCCTCGACATGACGAGGCAGCTACGGGATCGCAGAGGCGAGGGCAGAGCGCTGCAAGGGCTGGGGCGAGTGAGCGTCGAATCCGGCGCCACGGCGGCGGCACTGCGGCGGTTCGCACAGGCTCGGGGGATCGCCGAGGAGATCCACGACGAGGTGCTCACGCGGGAACTGGACCGCGACGTCGCCGCCGCGAACCGGGCGTAGCCGTGCGTGGGCCCGGCCGACCTGACGGTCGGCGGGGCCCGATGGCGGACGGCTGGTACCCAGGACCCGGGCTCCGGCCGACTGGCCGTGCGTGAGGTAGGACCACGTGTCGGCCGAGCTGGTGACACGGTCGGCCTCGTGGTGCAGGGCGATGACGGTACGGGCGTGCAGGTGGGCGGTGGGCTCGCCGACCGGACACCGGGGCGCCAAGGCGACGACGCCCTCTACCTGTGGGTTCGACGGCGCGCGCAGCGCCGCGCGGCCCCGGTGCAGGAGGAGTAGGGGTACCGCCGCTTTGGCTCGGGCGGCAGGCCGTCCAATGCCGGTGTTCCTCGGCTCCTCCGTTCCCGCTGCCGACAGGCGTGCTGAGGTTTCTCGCCCTAGCGTGTGGCGAGAGCGGGAGCCGAGGAGGGGGAACGCCATGGGCCAGGACACAGCGTGGTCAGTGGCACCGGACGGCGGCCGCCCACAGGGGCGAACCTGCTCGCACACCGTGACGCCAACGCCAACGCCAACGCCGACTCCTGGTACGGCGCTGGGAGAGGGTTGTGCTGATTGCCTTGCGCGCGGATGGACCTGGGTGCGGTTGCGTCGGTGTCTGACCTGCGGGCACATCGGGTGTTGTGACAGCTCTCGGGGACGGCATGCCTACTCCCACTACCTGGCGACCGGGCATCCCGTCGCGGCATCCATGGCTCCCGACGAGGACTGGGCATGGTGCTTCCCCGACGAAGTGTTCCTGATCCGCGAGTGACAGCCAGGGAAACCACCCGAATTGCGGTGTAAGCCCTCCGGATGGAAAGGGCGGACTGGTCCGGACCGGGCGATCGGCCGAGCGTTCGCCTCCATTTCTCCGGGAGAGTGTCGTGGACGGTCGTACGGTGGACGGGTTCCCATGCCTCGGTGTCCGTGACGTACACCTCGGACAGGTCGGCGCGGATGGCCAGCTCGTCAGCGGGTCCGGGCGTACCGAGAACCGACGTCGACACCAGGGCCCTTCCGTCCTGGGAGCAGCCGGTACGAACCTCGGTGAGGACAGAGGTGTTCCGGAAACGGCGCTGGGTGTCGAAGACCAGGTGGGCTCCTTCGACGGCGAGCTGCGTGAACTCGTTCGAGAAGCGCGCGCGATCGTGACACCGTGGGCCGCGTGATGACGAACCGAAAGATCCATGCCGCGTAGACGGCCGAGGGACGTCCGGACGAGCCTCCCTCTGTACCGGACACAGGCTTCGCGACCCGCCATCGACGGAGCCTCCTTGCGGGCACTCTCCGAGGTAGCCCACCTCGAACGCACTCGGAACTACCTGCGACCAGGGGATGTCACCGTCGCGGTGCGCCTGTGGCGCGACCACGTCCGCCGCCCCGAGCGGCAGCACTGGCACGACTACGAGCTGGGCAACGTGCACTGGTACTGCTGCGGCAACCCTTTGGAGGCCCGCGCTCTCCTCGAGACGGTGATGAACGTGATGTCACCACGGGGCGCCCGGGAACTCCGGAAGATCATCAATCGGCTTGACGCCGCCTACGGCGTTCCCCCGCCGCCGTATGACGGCGAAGGAGGATAAAGCCGGCTCAGGGACCCCGTGGCCCCGACCGCCCCTACCGTGCGGCGTCTCCGGCCGGGTGGACCGTCCCCGCGCCGCCGGACGGGGGCGGGCGGTCGTCGAGCGCGGCGCTGACGGCTTCCGCGGCGAGGCGGTGCCACCGGCGGGCGTCGCGGAGCATCGCATGTCCGCCGCGGGGCATCGCGATCCCCTGGACCCGCGCTCCGGCGCTGCGGGCACGCGTGAGACAGGACCAGGTGTCGGCCGCACTCGTGATCCGGTCGGCCTCGTCGTGCAGGGCGACGACGGTCCGACCCTCCAGATGGGCGGTGGGTTCCGCCTCGGGCCACCACGGCGCGAGGGCCACGACCCCCTTCACCCGGGGATCCGCCGCCGCGCGCAGGGCGGCGCGCCCTCCCATGGAGTGGCCCACGAGGACGACGGGGACCGGCCCCGCCACGGCGCGGAGTTCGTCCAGTGCCCGCACGGCGTCCGCGACGGGGTGGGCGTGCGTCCCGTTCCAGCCGCGGTGCCGGTAGCGGACGTGGGCGACGAGCACGTCATCGGCGAAGGTCTCGCGCAGCAGCGCGGTGGCGAACGGCCGCATCCGCAGCGCCGGGAGATTGATCCGCGGCGGCGGCCCCGGCCCGTCCGCCCGGCCCCCGTGGAGCAGCAGGACCGCTGCCTTCGCCTCGCGCGGCAGACGGTGGCCGAAGACCGGGACCATCGCCGCGCCGGTGCCCGTACCCCGGTGCCCACCGGTCACGGCCGGGCCCCCCGCGCGGAGCGGGTGGACGGGATGCAGGGCGACGCGGCGGCGTGCATCCCCGACGCGCCTTCGCGGGTCGGGTTCACGGCGAGGAACTGGTCGACGCCCATGCGGCCCTCGGCGAAGGCCAGGGAAGCCCCGGCCAGGTAGAGCCGCCAGACCCGCCCGGTGGTCTCCCCGACGAGGCCCTCGACCTCCACCCACCGGTCCTCCAGGTTGGCGCGCCAGGCGTCGATGGTCCTCGTGTAGTGCTCGCGCAAGGACTCGACGGAGCGGACCTCCAGACCGGCGGACTCCAGCAGGTCCGCGGTCCGGCCGAGCGGACGCATGTGCATGTCGGGAGCGATGTACGTCTCGATGAAGCGGCCGCCCCCGGGGGCCGTGGCCCCGCGGGACATCTGCTGGACGAGCAGGCGGCCTTCCGGCCGCAGCACCGCCCGCAGCAGCCCGGCGAACCGCGCGTACTCGCGGTCCCCGACGTGCTCGCCCATCTCGACGGTGGCGGCCGCGTCGTACTCTCCGCCGTCGATGTCCCGCCAGTGCCGCAGCTGGACGTCCACCAGGTCGGCCACGCCCTCGCGTGCGGCCCGCAGGACGACGAAGTCCCGCTGCTCCGCGGACAGCGTGACGGCCGTGACCCGCGCTCCGCGTTCCCGGGCGGCGTGGACGGCAAGGGAGCCCCAGCCGCAGCCGACGTCCAGGAGCCGGTCCCCGCGGCCGAGCCCGAGCTTGTCGCAGATCAGCTCGAGCTTGTCGGTCTGGGCCTCGGCCAGGCCGTACGAGGGGTCCGCCGGGCGGGACCAGTAGGCGCAGGAGTAGGCCATCGTGGCCGGATCGAGGAGGAGGGCGTAGAACTCGTTCGACAGGTCGTAGTGGTGGCCGATGGCGGCCCGGTCCCGGGCGGCGCTGTGCGGACGGCCGACGAGACGGGCGCGGCCCTCGGGCCGCCGGGGTGGCGGGCCCGCCACCCCCAGTCCCGCGGCCAGCACGGCGGCCGCGGCCAGGGCCGCCGCACCTGGCCGCCGGACCTCCCGGTCACGGACCGACCGGCCGGCCCGGCCGAGGGCCTGCGCCAGGTCCCCGTGGACGTCGATGTCACCGGCGACGTAGGCCTCGGCCAGCCCGAGCTCGTTGCGCTGCCACAGCAGGCGGCGCAGTGCGGCGGGCCCGCGCAGAGCGACGACGGGCACGTCGGCGGGGCCCACCTCGCTGCCGTCCCAGGCGCGCAACCGCAAGGGCAGCGGGCCGTCGAGGAATTGACCGAGGAGGTCGGCCAGTCGGTCCGCTACGGGCCTCATCGGGCGGTCCCTTCCAGGAGGAGAAGCTGAAGGACGCCGAGGCGGTCGAGGTGGAGCGTTCCGGCGTCACCCGTACTTCGTAGCCGGCGGCCCGATGGATTGGCCGCTGCGACGACCGGTCTCACCGTGGCGGCCTGCGCGCTCGGCAGGCAGACCGTCGAGGCGGCGACGGCGACTGCCGAGACGACGCTGCGGGCGCGCTGGACATGGTGTGCTCAGCGGCCGTACAGGCGGACGTTCACGGGCCGTCGAGCCCCTGCTGGCGAGAACTCGTTCACCGCCCGGCAATGAAAAGTTACTTACCGGCCAGTAGACATGCGTGCGGCCGCTGTTCATTCTGATCACGTACATGCCAATGAGTGACTGAGGAGCATCCCCGCATGCGCAGCCCCCGTACCACCGCCGCCACGGTGGCCGCAGTAGCGGCCGTACTGGCCCTGCTTCCGGCCGCCACCGCCCAGGCGGCCCCCGCCACGGTCCGCGCGGCGACGGTCGCCCCGGCCGCCACCGCGTCCGCGCCCGGCGGCAACGCGCTCCTCCTCGGCATCGACTACGCCACCTGGCAGCGCGACGTCGCCGTCGCCATCGACGCGGTACGGCCCGCGATCGAGCAGCGCATCGCCGCCGCGCCCGCCGGAGAGAAGCCCGCGATCGTCCTCGACATCGACAACTCCTCGCTGGAGACGGACTTCCACTGGTTCTGGACCTCCCCGACACCCGCCATCGCCAAGGTCCGCGACCTGACCCGGTACGCCAACGACCGCGGGGTCGCCATCTTCTTCGTCACCGCCCGGCCCGGGATCGTGTACTCCTTCACCGAGCGCAACCTCAAGGCGGTCGGCTACCCGGTCTCGGGCCTCTACGTTCGCGACCTCCCCGCCTTGTTCACCGAGGTCAGCGCATACAAGACGGCCAAGCGGGCCGAGATCGAGGCGCGCGGCTACACGATCATCGCCAACATCGGCAACAACCAGAGCGACCTGGTCGGAGGCCACGCCGAGCGCACCGTCAAGCTGCCGGACTACGACGGCAAGCTCTCCTAGACCCCAGGCGGCGGTCGAGTACTCGGTCGCCCGCTCGACCAGGGTCTACCGGACTCTTGAGACCCGCCGTGAACCACAGGAGGGGCCCCGATGCGGGGCCCTTTCCGTGGTGTGTTGTCCCGGGGGGGGCGTTGGTGACACGCGTGCTGGGTCTTGAAACAG
This sequence comes from Streptomyces sp. NPDC059917, assembly GCF_042730635.1. Lineage (NCBI taxonomy): Bacteria > Bacillati > Actinomycetota > Actinomycetes > Kitasatosporales > Streptomycetaceae > Streptomyces > Streptomyces sp. NPDC059917. The sequence goes on along the minus strand of NZ_JBHWLC010000005.1, from coordinate 43,116 downwards.
GTGGGGGCCTGCGGGTTCGGTGCGGATCGCGATGTCTGCACAGGTCCGAGGAGGCCCTCGTGATCCTCCGCTGAGCCCGGCACCGCAGATCAGGGGCGCCCCTGTCTGCCGGATCCGATCCCGTCGCGTCAGCGTGCGAGGTGCTGTTCGATCAGGTCGAGACCCGCACGCAGGCCGGTCAGCCGCCTGGAGCCGGCTTGCGGGACGGAGTTCCAGCCGGGCCCCGCGACCAGGAGCGTGGAGTGGGACCTCGCCCCCCGCACCCCCCACTCGACTCCCTCGACCGCGCGCACCAGCTCTGCCGCGGCTGCCGGGCGGCCCTGGGCCCACACCACCACCATGGACGGCCCCACCCGTCGCACCGCCTCGCTCAGAGCGCCGACCGGAAACGCCGGCCCGAACATCTTCACCGGCAGCCCGCCCTCGGCAAGAGCTGCGCGCAGTGCTTCCAGCGGAAGGCTGTGGAGTTCCCCGGGAGCGCAGGCCAGAACGATCGGCCGAAGCCCCTCGCGAGGCGGGCGGCGCGGCGGACGCGGACGCCGCAGGGCCGAGGAGACGAGCCAGGACAGCAGGTGTTCCACCTCGATGTACCGCTCGCCCGACGAGGCCCACTTGCGGCCGGCGGCGTGCAGCGTCGGCGCGATGATCTCCTCCCACGCCACCACGACGCCATGGTCCTCGATGGCCCGCTCCAGGAGCAGCTCCACCGCGTCCCCGTCCAGTCTCACCGCCGCACGGGCGAGGCCGCGGCACTCGGCGCGCACCGACCCGAGCGGCAGAGCCGCCGAGCCACCCGGAGTCCGCCCCGCCCCGGCTCCAGCGCCGGCCCCGGGAGCATCGGCTCCCTCCCCGGAGGCTGCTGCGGCCGCCAGCCGCGCGGCGCGCGCCGCCTCCGCGGGCGGCACCCCCCATGCGGTCAGATGGCACATCTCCTCCAGGCGCGCGATGTCCTCCGGCAGCCACCGGCGGTGCTTGCCGACCACGCGGACGGCCGGGCCGATCGCGTAACGCCTCTCCCACGAGCGCAACGTCGCCGCCGCCACACCGAGCCGCTGTGCCACGGCCCCGGTACTCATGCCGACCACCGGCTGCTGCACCGTCACGGGGCCCTCCTGGCGGACCTTCACGTGTTCAGCTGCCAGATGGACGCGTTGAGGGCGGTGGCGAAGACCACCCACAGCAGGTACGGGACGAGCAGGAGCCCTGCCAAGCGGCTCAGCCGACGGAACAACAGCACCGTGGTGGTGAGCGCGGCCAGCAGCAGAGCGATGTCCAGGAGGGCGAGTCCGTACCGGCGGCCCGCGAAGAAGAGCGGGGTCCAGGCGAGGTTGAGGGCGAGCTGAACCGACCACCAGACGAGAGCCCGCCGCACGGACGATCGGTCGGGGTGCCGCCGGACCAGCCAGGCCGCGACCGCCATCATCGCGTACAACACGGTCCAGACAGGTCCGAACAACGAGGCCGGCGGGGCCCAGTCGGGCCGCTCCAGCGCCGCGTAGACCTCACCCGCGTCGGCGGAGGCGAGTGCCCCCAGGGCCGCGACGCCATAGGTCACGACGAGGAAGCCCGCGAGCGCTCCCCAGTGTCCTGAACGGCTAGGGCGGGTCGGGGTCGGGGTCGGTTGCGGGTTCGGTGCTGGTGTCGCGGAATGTGCCACGTCCGGCTCCCGGGAGACTCGATGACTTCGGACGCGCTGCGCTGCCCGCGCGAGGGCGCTGGTCCGTCTCTTCTTCGCCTGTGGAGCCCCTGCCGGATGCACCGCGCGCATGCGGTCGGCGAGAGGCGTCCGGCATCACCACCCCCGAGTGCCGGGCGGGCCTTTGAACGGCCCCCTGACGTCGGAGGTGATCCAGCCTCCGTAGAAGTCGCCCTGCTGCGCCGCGACTTCCTCGCCGTCGACCAGGCAGCGATCCACCCGGGACGGGTAGAAGGCGAGGAAGTCGGCTATCGCGCCGAATCCGGGGGAGGGGTCCGCGTAGCTCCACGCCGCGTCGGAGACCACGGCCCTGCCCTCGACGCGCAGGTCCCAGTAGGTGGCGTTGCCCTTCCACTCGCACCACGTCCGGGTCTCGGATCGCACGAGCAGCTCGCGGCACGCGTCCTCGGGCGGGATGTAGAAGACCGGGGGATGGCTCGTCTCCAGGACCCGCACCGAGCGGCGGCTGTCGGCGATCCGAGCTCCGGCGAACTCCACGACCACGTGCCTGTCGTCCGGTTCGAGACGCGGTGGTCGCGGGTAGTCCCACACGGACTCGGGGTCCCGACCCGACGGCCCGGCTGTCCTCATCGTCGCTCCCTTCGGCCCCGCACGGTGGAGCCCCGCCCCACCCGGGCCGTCACGCCGTCCTCTGGGCCCCGCGCCTACAGCCCGGCGATCCGCGCCGCGAAGAAGCCCGCGACGAGGACCGTGCCGAGCACGATCAGCCCCAAGAGGAACCACGGGTGCTCCCAGACCCCGCCGTCAGGTCGTTCCTGGTGCGCTTCGGCCGTGGAGCCCTCCACCGGCGGGGTTTCCGTGGGCGTGACGCGATGGGTGCTCATGGTGTCTCCTCTGCCAGAAGAGGTCGTTCCCTACCCCCACTGTCCGGCGTCGGCCACCCGGGCGCACGTCGCAGCGTTCGTGCACCGCTTGGCCGCCGTGCCGGTCCCGCACCCCGCGATGCTCGACGCGTCCCGGCGGCTGCCTCGGTGCCAGGACCGATCGGGACGCGGGACCAGTGGGCCCGGGTCACGCCATCAGCCCGGCCAGTTCGCGGGCGGCTCTTCGGGGACCGTGCGCGCGGACGTGGCCGTGCAGTTCGTCGAGGGCGTGCCGGGGGGAGTCCAGCAGCGCGGAGACCGCCCGGCCGGCCGTTGCCGGGTCCAGCCGGTACGGGTCCAGGCACAAGCCCGCGCCGGCCCTCTCGGCGTCGTGGGCGACGGAGAACTGATCACTGGAAAAGGGCAGCAGGAGGGCGGGCACACCGGCCGCGAGGCACTCGGTGAACGAGTTGTTGCCTCCGTGGTGGACCATGGCGTCCACCTGCTGGAGCAGTGCCTGCTGCGGTACGGTCGCGGCCACCGCGACCCGGGGGCCCGCCAGACCCGCCAGTGCTTCCGCCTGGTCCCCGGCGGCGAGGATCACGGAAGTGTCGGGGCGCTCGGCGAGGATCCCCCGGGTCACCGATTCCAGTACGTCGCGCCGGGCCGACAGGAACGTCCCCAGTGCGACGAGGACCAGGCGCGGGCCCGCTTGCCGCAGCCGGCGCGCTTCGGCCCTCCAGAACGGGCCCGGATCGAGCGTGCCGGTGGGGGTGAGGTGTCCGCTGAACACGTAGGCCGGCCCTTCGGGGCGCGGGGGCAGCCAGTCGAGCCGGGGATAGTTCAGCAGGACGGCGCGGGGCGAGCACAGGGTGAACGCCCGCCTCGGCACGGGGCGGTGTGGCGCGTGGCGGCTGATGAAGCGCGCGAAGAGCGCGGTGAACGAGTGGTCGTTCGCCCGCGCCTCGCCGCGCAGCGTCCGCAGATCCGCAGGGGTCGGCCGCACTGCCTGCGGCCACGCGTAGGGAACTCCGAACAGGGCACCGGGTGCGGCCGGCAGATAGCTGGGATGGCCGGGACAGAAGGTCGCGTACGGCAGGTCCAGACAGTGCAGGGCCAGCGTCACGGAGTAGCTCAGCTGGTCGACCACGTACCAGTCCGCCGGCCGTTCGGCATGCAGGGCCCGCAGCTCCGCCAGGACCCGTTCCGGTGCGGCCAGCATGTCCGCCCTGCGGTGCCGTGCCTGAACCAGCAGGGCGGGAACGGCCCCGCCCCGGGTCGCCTCCAGGAACTCCTCCAGGCGTCGCGCCTCGTCCTCGGCCTGGACCGTGCGCCGCGCGATTCCCGTGTTCGCGTTGCGGCCGATCCGCAGCGGCGTGAACTCCACCCCCGCGGCCTCGGCCAGGGACGCGAATCCCTCCGCGCAGGCGAACGTGACCTCGGCCCCCGTCGCACGGAGCTCGCCGGCCAGCACGGACAGGGGAGCCGCGTGCGAGTGGAACGGCGGAGCGATCACGGTGACACGCGGCATGAGGGACCTACTTCCGGCAGAGGGCTGTCATGCCCTCTTCGGCGCCGGGCCCGGGTCCGGAGGCAGCCCCGGAACGAACATGTGCCCGCATCCGAAGCCGTTGGCCCGGCGGAAGGGAGGGTGACCATCCGCCCGAGCGAGAGCAGCGCCCCATGGACGCAACCACCCCGCAGGACGGGACCGACCCCTTCGTAGCGGCCCGCCAGAGCTTCTGGGCTCCCGGGACAGCACTGGGGACCGCCTTCGCCCCGGGCACCTTGACGTCGTTCCTGTACGCCGAGTACCTCCCCGGACATCACTGGCCCGCGGCCCGCCCCCTGCACGATCCCCTCGACGCGAGGACCGCCTCCCTACGCCGCGCCCTGAGGCTCCGAAGGGTGCTCGCCCCCGAAGCCCTCCTGGCCACCGCACTGAGCGGGGACCACCGACTGCGCAGTACGGTCGCGGAGGCCTGGGCCCGCTCGGTCCACCTCCACGGAACCGCGCGCGTCCGGCGCGGACTGCGCGACGCGATCCTGCGCTGCACCGATCCCGGGACCCTGGCCCACCTGATCGATCTCGCGACCGCGGGGCACCTCCGGGTCCTGGAGCCCGACCAATGGGCCGACCTGGCCCGCAGCCGGCCCCTCAGCACAAGGCCGGCCCGGCTCTCGCTCTGGCGCCACCTCGCGGGCCACCCCGACCTGCGCCGGATCCTTCCCACGCCCGACACGGCCGGTGACGCGTACGAACGCCTGCTGCTCGTGGCCGCAGGCGGCGGCCGCTTGTTCGCGTCCCCCGACCTGCCGCACGGCGACGGCCTGCTGGTGGTCCAGTCCATGCTGCTCGGCGAGATGGACAACCCGGGGGAGGGGAGCAGCGGAGGTCTCGGAGTCCTTCTCGCCGGCCTGGGCGACGCACTCGCGCGGACACGGGGCATCGATGCGGTGATCACTCTGGTGACGAAGGACGCGCGGGAACTCGGCGAAGAGCCCGACCTCCTGCGCGGCCGGGGCACCGGACACTGGACGCTCACGCTGCCGACCGCCCCCCACGACACCGCCACGGCCGGGAATCCCGCCGGAGCCGCACTGACCTGGTGGACCAGCAAGGTCCTCGGTGGTTTGGGCCGACAGCCCGACCTCGTCCATGTGAGATACGCGGACGACGCCTCTCTCGCGGTCGCCGAAGCCGCTCGGCAACTGGGCGCGCGCCTGATCTTCACCGCTACGCCCGATCCGCACCGCCGCGTCACCGAACGGCACGCCGGACGCTCGACGGCCAACGGGCCCGGAACCGAGGAGCTGCGACAAGACCTCCACCGCGTCTTCGCGGCGGACAGGCTCGTCGACCGTGCCGACGAAGTCATCGGCATCCCCGGCCGGGGCGGCACGGGCGAGTTGGTCCGCTACTTCCCGCAGCTCGCCGGGGTCAGAGGCGGGGAAGGACCCAGCGCGCCTCAGGAGGGGATCACCGCCTACCGGCCCGCCGACGACGAAGCGCTGAGACAGAAACGGCTGCGGGAGGGCCTCTTCGCCGTCGGGCGCACCTCGGCCCTCGACCCGACCGCGCGCGGCATGCCCCTTCTGCTCTCCGTGGGGCGCCTCCACCCGCTCAAGCAGCAGCACGTCCTGGTCCGCGCGTGGATCGAATCGGGTCTCCACCAGCGCTCGACGCTCGTCGTGGTGGGCGGGTCCGCCCGGGCGGAGAGGCGAGATCCGGCGGAGCTGGAGGTGCGGTGCGCCATCGACGCCCTGCTCGACGAGCACCCGGATGCCGCGGCGCGGTTGGCGCTGGTGCCCGCGATGCCCAATGACGTGGTCCGGTGCCTGGAGCGGGCATTGGCCGACCCGGAAACCGCCGGCCGAGCCTATTACGTCTGTCCCAGTGCGAAGGAGGAGTTCGGCATTGCCGTGCTGGAGGCCATGGACGCGGGCCTGCCGGTCGCGGGCACCGGCCGCGGCGGCATCCCGCACTACGTGCGGGACACGGTCAACGGAATCCTCCTGGACACCTCGTCGTCCACCGCCCTGGCCGAAGGGCTGGAGCGGCTGTTGGACCTGGACCCGGCCGCCGTCCGTGCCATGACCCGCCGCGCCCGTGCCACGGTCCGGGCGCGCTATTCCATCGACGCCGCGGCTACGGCGTTCGCCGCCGTCTACACGGGGCTGGCGAGGATCGGAACGTCGTCACGCCCTACGTGAACGGTCCACCCCACCGGCCGGATCCGAGAGCAGCCCCGTCCCGGCGCAGTCCTCCGCCCCAGGCTGGTGCGCCATTGGCGCAGCGGCGCGTGTCATCGCGAGGTCTCGCCCGAGTCGAGAGGGCCTGTCGCGGCGCCGCGGGAGACACGGGCACCAGGGTGGGCCGTCCGACCGGTGAGGGCGGTACGGGCCCGTGCGGACCGGCCCGTTTCGTGGCCCGCGTGGCGGCTCTGCCAGTACGGGTTGTCGTGGGGGAGCTTGCCGGAGACACGGCCGTACATCCCGAAGGTCATGATGATCAACCCCATGACGAAGCTGAACAGCACGTTCGTCATGCCGAAGCCGAGGACGTTGGCGCTCTTGTCGAGGATGAAGAGGTGCGCGAAGCCACTCAGCAGGAACAGCACTCCCACGGTGATGTTGAGGGTGGAGGCGAAATTGCCGCCGATGACGGCGCCCGAGGCGAGCGCGAGTCCGACGACCACGGAGATGACGCTGAGGGTCGTGTTGGTGGTCATCCCCGCGATCGTCGCACCGCGGGTGTCGAAGGGGTGCAGGGCGTCCGCGAAGCCCAGGATCCCGAAAGCGATCAGGATCAGACCGCAGAGCAGGGCGCCGTAGCGATAGACGGCGGCGAGGCGGTGATCGACGGGTAGTTCGTCACTCAGCTTCATGTCGGCTCCTTACGTGAGGGTGCCAGTACGCCGCTTGACGGCCATGGGGGAGTCTCCTTCGGATCACTCCGGAGAAGCGCCCCGGCCGCCACTGGAGGGCATCTGACGAGCCGAACCTATGCGGAGCGAATGGCAGGGGCAATTTGCACCATTTATGCACCATTTTCGCGTAGGTCGCCGAGCCGGCAGCCTCCGACCGCACGCCTCCCCACGCACCCGTCCCGGCCGGGGCGCCGGCGCGGGGACGCTCATGCTGGACGGCCCCGCGCTGGCGTGAGGTCCCGTCAGGCCGCGGGGTCCGGATCCCAGGTGGTGCGGTAGTCGCCGGTCGAGCCGTCGATGAGCTCGCGGACGATATCCATGTGGCCGGTGTGCCGCACGGTGTCCTCCAGCATGTGCACCAGAACCCAGCGCAGCGACACCGTCGTGCCATCCCACGAGGTGCCCTGGTGGTCCAGGTCCAGGTCGTGGATCACCCGGTCGGCGGCCTTCCTCGCCCGCCCGTACAGGTCCACGATCTGGGCGGTCGTCTCGTCGGGTCCGACGGTCAGATCGTCCTCGGGAGCGAACCAGAGCTTCTCGGTCTCGTAGCCGAAGGTCTCGCAGAACCAGCCGTACTCGATCGCCGCCAGATGCTTCACCAGGCCCAGCAGGCTCGTGCCGGACGGAGTCAGCGGGCGGCGCGACTGCGCGTCGTCCAGGCCCTCCAGCTTCCACAGGGCGATGTCGCGGTGCTGGTCGAGCGAGGCGAGCAGGGTTGACTTCTCGTCGCCGGTGAAGGGGACGCGTTCGATGCGCTCGGGGGTGTCGGTCATGTCGGGACCGTAACAACGCCCGTCACCTTCCAGTGGTGCCGGGGCGTAGGCGCGGATAGCGGCGTTCGGCGGCCTGACGGCTGGCGACCCCGTCGCCCCCGACCTCCCCGCCCGCATCCTGCGCCGGCTCCCCGGCGGCTACGCACTCCTCTTCGGCCAGGCAGAACCGCACCGGCCCGAGCCCGCCGCCGCCTCGCCTACACCGACAGCACGCGGACACACGCCAGGGCCGGAACCGCTGGCGCGGTCCCGACCCTGAGGCATGGGCTCAGTGCTTGAAGACGTCCTTGACCTTCTCCTTGGCCTCACGCGCATCGCCCTTGGCCTGCTCCGCACGGCCCTCGGCGGTCAGCCGCTCGTTGCCCGTCAGGCGTCCAGCGGCCTCCTTGAGCTTGCCCTTGGCCTGCTCGCCCTTCGCCTCGGCCTTCTGCTCACCAGACACAACTGATCACTCCCTCTTCGGTGGAAACGCCCTACGCAACCCCGTATGGCCGCTGGGAGCTCCCGTAAACGGGGTCAACTGCGACAGGGTCTGCCCGGGCTCGTGAGGGCCAGGCAGGGCCGCTCGACCCGACGGCACCCGATTACCTCAGAGACACGCACAGGAAAATCTATGTCGGCCAGAGTAGACATTGGAGCATGGCGTGGTTATGGTTTCTCTCGTAGCACAGTCAAGAAGGGCCCGGCAGAGACGAACCGCCGGGCAGCGGCATCCGCAGTTGCATTGGTTGGACGGTGCGGTGGTGGAGTTCCGAAGCCAGGCTTGTGCAGGACGGCGACGGGGCTGACGGCCGGACCGGGTGGCCCGCAGTCATCAGGGGCCGCCACAGGCAGCACCGCAGTGAACGCAGTGATGGCAGTACCCGGCAGTGCAGTGAAGTGAGCAGCACCTCGGTGAAGGCGTCGGCTGCGGGCGCGCGCACCGGGAAGTTCGGCAGTGGGGTTCTAAGCCAGAGCAGACGCAGGATGGGCGACGGGGCTGGCTGCCGGAACGTGGCGCATGTTCAGGCCACGAGCAGTACCAGTAGTACCGAGTGCAGCAGCACACGCAGTTCGCGGTACCAGCAGTACGCAGTTCCCCGCTCAGTAAGCAGTTGATCACCCGAGGGATGAACGGAGGGATTGGGCGCCATCAGGATCGCCCGGGCGGAAGGCCGAGCCCGGGTACCGCAGGACATCGATAGCGAGGTGGTCTCCGGTCAAGCAACCGCGATCCCCGCATCTCCCGTCCCTGTTCGGGCGGGTCAGCGGATACAGGAAGCCGGCGCAGTATCAAGACCGGCAGATGGTGTAGCAGTTCCTTCGGGGCCTTGGTGCCGTACGGCATCAGGGCCCCTCCACGCGTGCCATGAGAGAGGTGCAATGACAGCAGGCGACTCGTTCGACCGTCTCGACGACGACGACTACCCCGCCTACACGATGGGCCGGGCCGCCGAGATGATCGGCACCACCCAGGGGTTCCTCAGAGCCCTGGGCGAAGCCCGCCTCATCACCCCGCTGCGCTCCGAGGGCGGACACCGCCGCTACTCCCGCTACCAGCTGCGCATCGCCGCCCGCGCCCGCGAACTCGTCGACCAGGGCACCCCCATCGAGGCCGCCTGCCGCATCATCATCCTCGAGGACCAGCTCGAAGAGGCCCAGCGCATCAACGCCGAATACCGCCGCGCCGCCGAATCCGCGAACCCGACACCCGCAGCCTGAGACGGCGAAGAGGAGTGTCGGGGGCGGTGTTCCTGCTGCCGGTGCAGCTGAGCGTCTTCGCCGTCCCGTCCCCGGCGGTGACGCCGACGAACCTCCTCTACAACCTGATCGCGGGCCCCGGCGCCCTGTGGCGCTACCGCCGTACCGGCGCCTTCCACGGTCCTCTGGTCCGCCGCCTCCTGCTGGGGACCCTGCCCGGTGTCGTGGTGGGCGCGGCGATCCGGGTGTTCGCGCTCCCGGGCCCGACCGTCTTCAAGGCCCTCGTCGCCGCCTTTCTGCTCCCGCCTGCTCCCGCTCGGGCTATGGCTCACCGCCCGCACCCTCCTGCCACCCCGAAGGCCCCGACCGCTTGATGACCGCCCGCCCGGCGATCGTGGCCTGTCGGAGCGGGCGGTGACGTGGCCGGCCCTGGGGGTGGGGGTGGTCGGCGGGATCTACGGCATCGGCGGAGGCTCCCTCCTCGCCCCCATCCTCGTCGGCCGCGGCATGCCGGTGGTCCAAGTCGCGCCCGCCGCACTGGCCTCGACGTTCGCGACCTCCGCCGTCGGCGCCGCCACCTACGCCCTGCTCGCGCTGACCGGCCCGGGAAACATCGCGCCGCACTGGTGGCTCGGATCGGCCTGCGGCCTGGGCGGTCTGATCGGCGGCTACCTCGGCGCCCGTCTCCAGCCCCACCTCCCCGAGAAGGCCCTCCGCCTCCTCCTCGGGATCCTGGCCGCCACCGTGGGCGGGCTCTACGCCGCCGAATCCCTCGGCTGATCCCCCCCCGGGCCGTCGACTTCCGCAGCACCCGGTACGGCACGAACTCCCGACCAGGCACTCCTCCACGCCCGGTTCGGCGAGCACGGCCAACCGTCCGCGTGACCGCGGCCATCGCCGCTGGCGGGCGGCCGTCAGCGGCGGGTCTCGATGCGCAGGCCGCCCGTGGTCACATGGCGCATGTTGTCGCTAGCGAGCAGGTCGTGTGGCTGGCCGAGCTCGATCGCGCTCGCCGCGTCCAGACGGGCCATCTGGGCGGCCGTGAACTCGATCTCCAGGGCGCCCAGGTTCTCCTCCAGCTGGGCGGGGGTGCGGGCCCCGATCAGGGTGGTTGCCACGCCCGGGTTGCGCAGGGTCCAGGCCAGCGCGACCTGGGCCGGGGTGCGGCCCAGGTCGGCGGCGACCTCCCGGGCGACGTCGGCCACGGCCAGGTTGCGTTCGGTGAGCGTGCCCAGGGTCAGGTTGTGATTCCTGCGGGTGCTGTCGCCGGTTCCGGCGCTCGTCCCGGCCACGTCGTCCCGGCTGTACTTGCCGCTGAGCACCCCGCCACCCAATGGCGAGTACGGGACCACGCCCAGGCCCAGTTCCCGGGCCATCGGGATCAGGTCGCGCTCCGCTGTGCGTTCGATCAGGCTGTACTCGAGCTGCAGCGCGACCAGCGGTGACCAGCCGCGCAGGTCGGCGATCGCCTGCATCCGGGAGACCTGCCAAGCCGGGGTGTTGGAGATCGCCACGTACAGCACCTTGCCCTGCCGGACCAGATCGTCCAGGCCGCGCAGGATCTCCTCGACGGGCGTGCGGAAGTCCCAGACGTGCAGGTACAGCAGGTCGATGTAGTCGGTGGCCAGCCGCCGCAGGCTTTCCTCCACCGAGCCGAACAGGGCCTTGCGGTGACCGCCCCCGGAGTTGGGGTCGCCGGGGCGGCGCAGCGTCGAGTACTTGGTCGCCAGCACCAGGCGTTCGCGCTCCTCGCGGGCGAACTCGCCCAGCAGGCGCTCGGAGCTGCCGTCGGTGTAGGTGTCGGCGGTGTCGAGGAGGTTGCCGCCGAGCTCGACGTAGTGGTCGAACAGCTTGCGGGCCTCGGCCCGCTCGGCGCCCCAGCCCCACTCGGTCCCGAAGGTCGCGGTACCCAGGGCCAGCGGTGAGACCCGCAGTCCCGAGCGGCCCAGCAGCCGGTAGGTGTCGAGGGTCAGTGCCATCAGGTCCTCCTGTGCTCGTGGTCTCTTGCCGGGACCGAGTCTGCGGCGGCGGCGCCCGGGGGGTAAGGGACGGCACTTCCTGGGAAGAGCGGTCCCACCCTGACGGTTGGACCGGGCATGACGATGCGAACCATGGACGCCACCCAGGAGCTGGCCGCCTTCCTTCGGAGCAGGCGCGAAGGCCTCGACCCCGACCGGCTGGGCCTGCCGTCGCGCCGGCAGCCCCGGCGAACACCGGGGCTGCGCCGAGAGGAGGTCGCCGAACTGGCGGGGGTGAGCACCGACTATGTGGTCCGGCTGGAGCAGGGCCGCGGGCTGCGGCCCTCGGCAGAGGTGCTGACGGCGCTGGCCCGCGCCCTGCGCCTGGATCCGAGCGAACGCGATTACCTCTTCGACCTGGCCGGACACCGCCGCCCCGGCACCACCGGTGGGCCGGCCGCCGCCGCGGCACCGTCGCTGGCCCGCCTGGTCGGCGACCTCTCCCCGCTGCCGGCGATGCTGCTGGACCACCGCTACGACATCCTCGCCTGGAACCTCGAAATGGCCCGGCTGCTACCGGGTTTCGAGGCCGTGCCGCCGTCACGGCGCAACGCGATGTGGCTGTGTCTGCTGCACCCGGAGATGCGCGGCTTCTACGCCGACCGCGAGCAGGCACTGCGCGACGGGATCGCCCACCTGCGCGCGGCGTGGGCCGCACACCCGGAAGACCGGGAACTTTCCGACCTCATCGCCGAGTTCATCACGCAGGACGAGGACTTCGCCCGCTTGTGGTCGGAGCGAGAGGTCAGTGTCAACGGACGAGGCCGGAAAATGCTGCGGCACCCGGCCGTAGGCCCCATCAACGTCGACTTCGAAGTCCTGCTACCGCTCGAAGACCCGGAACTGCGCCTGCTCGTCTACCGTGCCGCGGACGAGGAGAGCCGCAAGTCCCTGGACCGGCTGTGCGCGACCAACGCGTCCAGGCTCACTGCCTGAGCCGCCGTACAACTCAGGCGACCGGCGGGCCGCAGTGGCCGGTGAAACCCACCATGCTTCGCACACCGCTGGTGACCGGCAGCGCACCGAACTGTTGACGATCACCCGAGGCACCTCGATGGTCATTCGACCGCATGAGGCCGGTCAGGTGGGCTGTCGAGGGCGGGGCGCATCAGCAGGAAAGCCACCGCGGCGCCTACCTCGGCCCTGCCGTCGCGGAAGGCTCCGCGACGGCAGCGCGTCCTCACGCCTGGGGCGGCGCCTGACTCCCTTGGCGCTGCCGCTGGCGGTAGTTGCGCATGGACACCTGGGAGCCGCAGCCGGGACTGCAGTACAGCCCTCCACCATTGCGGGTGCGGTCGAAGAAACCGAAATGGCACGGGGGGTTCCGGCACGCCTTGATGCGCCCCCAGTCACCGCTCTGGGCGAAGGTCGTCACCGCGGCCAGTACGGTTCCGAACACGCGCTCCACCCCCGCCTGCGGCGACGTCAGCTCGACGCCATCGGCCGTGATCACCGTCGCCAGCGGGTAGAGCGACCCCGCGCGCCGCAGGTGCCGCTCGGCCCGCTGCAGCGGCTCACCCAGGCTCTCCTCGTCGCCCGAGTGCGCGAGCAGCACGGTCACCAGGGCGTCGCGCAGCTCGCGCGCGGCCGCGGCATCAGCATCGGTCGCCGTGGTTTCGCCGCCGAACTCGTCGTACTCCGCCCGCCACGCCGCGAACGATTCCCCATCCCCGAACAACTCCCGCCGACCGGACCCGTCCGCGCGCGTGTTCACGAACGCGAGCACGGTATCCACCGCCGGTGTGGCGGTACGCGGGCCGAGTTTGGGAGGTGGGGCTGTCGCACTGCTCATGCCCTCATCTTACATCAGCAGCAATAGGTGCTAACTCGTCTAACGGGCAACCAAGGGCGCCACCCCACTTGACGTGTTGCGCGCTAACTCAATACGGTCGCAACATGACTGAGACATCAAACCCGCAGACCCACCCCCGCGCATGGCTGATCACCGGCGCGACGTCCGGCATCGGCCGCGAACTGACGCTCCAGGCACTGCAGAGCGGCGACGTCGTCTCGGCGCTCGCCCGCGACACCGCTTCCCTGGAGGAACTGATCGAGGTCCACGGTGAGCGCCTGCTCCTGATCCAGGCGGACGTGCGCGACGAGCAGGCCGTCCGGGAAGCGGTGGAGCGCACGCTCGCACGGTTCGGCCGCATCGACGTGGTGGCCAACAACGCCGGCTACGGACTGTTCGGAGCTATCGAGGAGGCCTCCGACGCGCAGATTCGCGCCGTGTTCGACACCAACGTCTTCGGCGTGCTCAACGTGCTCCGCGCGACCTTGCCGGTGCTCCGCGCCCAGCGATCCGGGCACATCCTCCAAGGCTCGTCCGTCTACGGGCAGTCCGCTCATCCCGGCGTGGGGCTGCTGGCCGCGACCAAGCACGCGGTCGAGGGGCTGTCGGACGCACTGGTGGCCGAGGTCGCACCGCTCGGCATCAAGGTCACGATCATCCAGCCCGGGCTGACCGCGACCCCCTTCCTGGCCAACCTCGATGTCGCGGCCGGCCTGGCCGACTACGACCAGACCGTTCGCGAGGTTCAGAAGGGCATCGGAGAGCTGCCGGCGTCCGCGTTCTCCTCCGCGGCGCGGATCGCCGAAGGCATCCGGGCGGCGGTCGACAGCCACAATCCGCCGCTGCGCCTGGCCCTCGGCACCTCCGGCGCCACAGGCATGCGCGCCGCACTGGAGGCACGCATCGCAGACCTGGACGGCTGGAAGCGCGTGACCGACGCCGTCGACAGGTAATCGCGAGTCCCGCCGGGGGCCGAGGCGCTGCCAGCCGCGATGCCCCCGGCGGCGCGATCCGCGGATGCCCGGCAAGCCGGGAAGTGTCTTGTTTCGGGCGGGTACCGACTCCTCGGAAGTCCTGCGTCACCGCAGGTCAACGAATTGCGCCGGGTGACCTCGATTCGAGGTCCACCTGACCCTGGACAACTACGCCACCCACAAGACTCCCGACATCAAGAAGTGGCTGCTGGCTCACCCGCGGTTCCATCTGCACTTCACGCCCACGGGTGCACCGTGGCTGAACCTGGTGGAGCGATGGTTCGCCGAGCTCACCCAGAAGACGCCCAAGCGCGTAGTCCACCGCTCCCTCCAGGCCCTCGAACGCGACATCCGATCATGGCTGACCGGCTGGAACGACCAGCCCAAACCCTTCGAGGACAGCCGACGAGACCCTCGACACAGTCGCCGCCTAGTGCCACCGAACCTCTGACTCAGGTCACTGGGTCGACCCCAGATCGCCTACGGCTCGCTCGTGCCAGCGGGCGAGGTCGTCGCGGACGGCAAGCGTTACGGGGTGGGCGGAACCCAAGCTCCGCATGCAGTCGATGAGAAGTTCGTCGAAGTCATCGGCCGCGCCTTGTCGATCCCCCGCCATACCGCGCCAGTGTGCGAGATCACTGCGGGTGGTGAGGGTGTCGGGGTGGTCGGGGCCGAGAACCCGCGATCGGTCGGCCAGGAGTTGGGCGGCGGTCTCAGCCGCGCCTACCGGATCACCCGCCTGGCCCTGCCATCTGGCGAAGTGACTGCGGGTGGTGAGGGTGTCGGGGTGGTCGGGGCCGAGAACCCGCGATCGGTCGGCCAGGAGTTGGGCGGCAGCCTCAGCCGCGCCTACCGGATCACCCGCCCTTCCTCGCCAGTAGGCGAGGTAGCTGCGGGTGGTGAGGGTATCGGGGTGGTCGGCGCCGAGGACCCGCAATCGGTCGTTGAGAAGTTCGGAAAGTGCGTCTGCCGCCCCCGCCGGATCGCCCGCCTGTCCCTGCCAATAGGCGAGGCTGTGCCGTCCGGTAAGGGTGACGGGGTGGTCAGGGCCGAGAACCCTCAGGAAGTCGGGGAGAAGGTCGGCGAAGGTGTCCACGGCGAGGGCAGGGTGACCCGATTTGCCCCACAAGTGCGCAAGGTTGTGACGGGTGATGAGCGTGTTTGGATCATCCGGTCCGAGCACCTGTTGATAAGCGGCCACAAGTTCACTGAACGCCGCTGCAGCAGCGGCTGGATCACCCGCCTCACCGATCAAGCGAGCCAGGTTGCTCCGGTTGCTCAGGGTCTGGGGGTGGTCGGGGCCCAATACTCGTAGTCGGTCGGGCAGGAGGTTGGCGAAGGCTTGCGCAGCGCCGACGGGGTCACCCGCCTCTCCCTGCCAGTAGGCGAGATCGTTCCGGGTACTCAACGTGTCGGGGTGGTCGGGGCCCAACACTCGTAGTCGGTCGGGCAGGAGGTTGGCGAAGGCTTGCGCAGCGCCGACGGGGTCACCCGCCTCTCCCTGCCAGTGTGCGAGGTCATGACGGGCGACGAGAGTGTGAGCGTGGTCGGGGCCGAGTGCTTCGTTGGCTGCCTGAACCACGCCGCGAAAGTGGGCCTCGGCCGCACGCAACTGCCCGCTGTCCCCAAGGCTGCCTCCCAGACGAAACAGCACCTCGTGAACCCCGGCCGCAAAAAGCGCCTGCTCAGCCACTATGGCGAGCGCGCTCGCATTGCTGCGGAGACCGCGAGCGAGGTCGGGGTCGGGCTCGATCGCCGGCCAGCGAAGCACAAGTGCGTCGGCCGCAGCCACGATGCAGCCAGCGCGGTGACTCGCGCCGAGGGCGTCACGGGTGGCGCGCTGGACGAGCTGGTGGACGCGGACGGCGGGTCGGTCGCTGTCGGATGTGTGGTCGATGAGGTTCATCCGGTGCAGCGCCCGCAGAGCTCCGACGGCTTCCTCTGCGGTCACGGGTACCGCTTGTCGGCTGGCGGTCCGGTGGTCGTTCAGATAGGTCAGAGCGGGTGGGCTGGTGAGGGCGGTCTGGGGGATGCCGTTGGGGTCGAGCATGGCGGTGAGCTGGAGCATGGGCCGGGCCAGACCGGCCGGGCGCAGTTGGTCTGCGCGCTCGATGGACAGGGACCACAGCGCAGCCAGGGTCTGGCCCTGGTCGTCGGGCAGAGCATTTTGCTCGGGGACGGCGTCGCTCAGTGTCCGGGTACGGTCGGCCAGCAGGCGGCGGTAGGCGGCGACGCTCGTGCCCTGGTCGGACAGGTAGGTGGCGGCCTGGGACAGGGCCAGCGGTAGGTAACCGAGGTCGGAGGCGAGACCGGCAAGCTCGGCCTCCTCGGTCCGGTGGTGCTCGGGGACCGCGGTGTCGAGGTAAGCCGCGGCCTGATCGGGGGTGAACACGCCGATCTGGAGAAGGTGACGGCCTGCTCCGGTCAGGGCCGCGTCGCGGCGGCGGGTGGTCACGAGCGTGCGGCCGTGGCGGACGTCGGGCGGCCACAGACCGCGGATGTCGGCGGGGTCGGCCAAGTCGTCCAGTACGACGAGCCACCTGTGCTGCTTCGCGCGAAGCCACGCCAGGAAGATGGCAGCGGCCTCTTCCGGGTCGGCAGCGTCGGTTCCGCAGATCTCCGCAGCGGCCTGGACGTAGGCGGCGATGATCGCGGCACGGCTACTGGCGACAACCCACACCAGAATCTCGATCTGCCCGGCCTCCCAGGCGCGGCGGGCGTGATCGGCTGCGAGCTGGGTCTTACCGACCCCGCCCAGACCTGTCAGGACCTGGCCCAGCACTGCCGTCCCGCCGCCGTCCACAGCGAGGCGCAACTGCTCGGCCTCGGCCCGCGCCTGGAAGGATCGTGCGCGGGAGGGAACGACTCCGACCTGATGCGGCAGCTCCGTCGGCGCCCGCGGGGCGGCGTAGCTGTTGACGGTGTGGATGGACCGGGCGGCGATGGCGCCGGCCAGGGCCGTGATGTGCTCGCCGCCGTGTCGGGCGAAATCCGGGGTGAGAGGTGTGCCGGGCGCGCTCAGGTCTGGTGCGAGCCCGGCACCGGAGGGTTTCCCAAGCTCACGTCACCCATCCGCAGCGCCGCCGCAGATCCGCTCTCGGCTCGAAGCGACACGTTACCGCCGATTGCGATGCCGTCCCCGGTAGCGATCACCGCCCCGGATGCCTCGGCCGCTTCCTGCAACTGATCGATGGCCTCCCGCAGTGCGTCAGCGAAGACCGTATCGCTTTCGGCCGCCTCGTCAACTGCATCGGTCAGCCGTCGCCGGGTCCGCTCCGAGACCTCCCCGGACTGGGCCTGTTCCTCCGCGAGTTCCAACGCCCGGTCGTCGCCGAGTGCGCCGGAAACCAGGTCATGGACCCGCTCCATACCGGAGTCGACCACCCGGTCGACCTCGGCATCCGCCTGCCGTCCCGCCCGTCGCGCCTTGCTCACCAGATACGCGCACACGTAGCCGACGGCGATCTCCACACCGGTCAAGACGATCCCCCAACTCGCTTTCAGGTCCTACGGAAACGGTAGACCGCCCCACCGCCTGCCGCGCCCGGAACACGAAAGCCACTGCCCTGAGAGGCAGCCCGAGGTCTTGCCCACGGCGCCCTTGGTGCCGGACTCCTCCCATGCCTTGCAGTCGTTGCGGTTTCCAGAGAGTGGCCGACCGACCACGACGATCAGGCGGGTGTCAGCGTCAATGACGACTTGGTGGTCGGTGGAGTACCGGTAGTTCTTCGACCGCTCGGCGATGGCGTGTCGCGGGTGGGGACCGGAGTGCCGTCCGGATGAGGACAGTGTCCTTCGCGATCCGCTTGCGGGGCTGGAGCGCGAGCATCGGCCCGAGGTGGTCGATGATGCAGTCCGCCTCTCAGCTGCCGCTGAGCGGAGTCGCCCACGAGGGGTCGTGTCGGGACCTCCTCGTGAGGTGGGCCAGCAGGTGCTCCGCCGCGACGGACGCGGTGACTTGCGGTGCGCCGGCCACGGCCAGGGCGGCGGCAATACTCACCGATGCTGTTCCCGGCAGGTCCGGGTCGGTGAGGAGGGGAAGTAGCAGCAGAAGGCGGATGGCCGTGTCATGGACGCCATCGGCCACAAAGGACGGGCTGTCAGCGATCCGGATGAGTTCACTCCATGTCAGCCCAGTGCCCGCGAAGTCGCCATCCCAGCTGGCGATCTGCTCGGCGCAGCCCCTGCCTGGATGGGTGAGGAGGTAGTCGGTGCCGTAGTCGCCATCCACATTGCGGTAGATCACCACGGCTCCGGGGCTGTCTGCGGCTGGCACTCTGAACACGGGCCAGCGTTCAGGGTCGAAGAGGACCTCGGATAGGGCATCGGCATCGGCGCCGTCCTCACCGAACCACTCCGGAACCGGCGGCTCAGCACACCCCCCCCCGTCGCTACACATCGACAGAAGGTAGTTCGACCAGAAGCCCGGGCGGGCCAGCAGCGACTCGCCCGCCACCAACGGGCCGACGTCGTATCCCTTGATCAGCACCCTTCGATCCTGTCACCAGCCACCGACCCGACCCGACCCGACCCGACCCGGGAAGGCAAGGGGGCACCGCGCCCAGTCACGGGACAGACCCAAGCCTGCACCTCTCGGCCTGGTGCTGAACCCGGGTGAGATGCTGCAGCTCTCGGCATTCTGCCGTGCGGCCCGCTGTACTCCACGGCTGCAATCGCGGACGCGAGGCAGCGCCGCATGAGGATCTGGGAGGGCGAGGACGACCCGGACGAGCAGGAGACTCCGTGGTGGGGAACGTGGTGGATCCCCTTCGCCGGCGGCCATGGCGATGAGCAGTTCATCGATGCGGGCCCGGGCCTGTGGCATGACCATCTCGGTCGTGCCCCGCACGCGGACCATGCCTACTTCCTGGGGTGGCCGAGCCTCGGAGCATGGCTCCACGAGGTCGCTGAAGCCATGGAACACCACGATCGGCCCGACAGGCTCGACACCATCGCCGATCCCTCCGTGGGCGAGGACGGAGAGATCGACTGGTGAGCAAGGATGCACGTGACCACGACGAAGGTCGGAGGGCGGGCCTGCTGCCTGATGCTGTCCGGAGGGACCGCGCAGTCAGGCCGGGGTCTTCTCGACCCGGCTGACGATGCAGTGCGCGTCGAGGCTGCGCATGTCGTCGTCGCGGGTCGCGGCCGTCTCCATGAGGGTGCCGGCCGAAGTCCTTCCCGGCGCCAGGATCGGCACGGACACGGTGGGCATCGTCAGGACCTGCTTGTCCGAGGTCCGCAGCACCGCGAAGGTGATGTCGTACTTCGCGTTCCCTTCGGAGTTGCCGTTGGTGATGCGATACGTGAGGCGGACGTTGCCGAGGACATCCGACCTCGCTGTGAGCTCGCACTTGTCAATGGAGACGTCCTGTTCACCGAACGTCGTGGTGCTCGCGGGCGACGGAGTCGCCGTCGCCTGATTGCCGTCGTGGTCGTCGCCGTTGTCAGCCGCTCCCGAGCCGCCGCTCGACGTATGGGTAGGAGACCCGGAACGGGCGTGGTCGTCGCAACTCCCGCCGCGGGATCCGCGCCCTCCGGTCAGAGTGACGAGGACGACGAGGAACACGGCTATCGAGCGCGCATGGCGAAGCTTCACTGGATCCCCTGGTGGGTGAAGAGACCGTCAGAACCATCATTGAGCAGCGCGCCACCTTCGAACTGCCTGTCGTTCGCAGAGCTGACGCAGGTGTCGCCCGACCACCGGACGAGGGCCGCGCCGAGGGCGAGGAAGGCGAGGCTCCCGAGGAAGTCCTGCGCGGGGGTGTTCCTTCTGCCCGCTGAGGTCATGTCGTACAGCCTTCCGGTCCGAGGCGTGGGCGCCGACCACGAGAGTGGAGCCGCACAGGGCCGTCGTACAGGACATGCACCCGGCCATTGGTGACCGGCGGCCCTCCACCAGCCGCAAGGCCCGTGGACGCTCGCCCCTCGGGTCGGGTACGTACCGCCTTCGCGCCGCTCCTCTTCCTGCTGCGCCTCCGACGGAGAGCAGGCAGGAATCAACACCTCGGGTTCCGGAAGTCGCAGTGGACGGCCCACCAGTTTCCGCGCCCGGAAGGGGGTCGGGATCCGGCGATGCCTCCGACCCGAAAGTCTGATCATGTCCCTGACATGGGAGTACTTCGGCCGTGGCGCGGGCCCGTCGATCGCGGGTGCTCTGACGGCCGTTCGGCCCGGTCGGAACAGGTCGGTTTTATCCAATCCGAGCCGGCCGGTCGGCCGGTAGCTTCCCAGCTCGGCCCGGAGCGAGCCCCCACGGCAGTGGCGGGACGCACCATCGCGTTCCGGTAGAGGTCCATGAGGTGGGAGGGGTCTTGATGCCCGGGAACAGCGGCAGAGTTCGATTATCCGCACGGTCGTGGTTACGGATGACGGTCTTCGCGCTGGCGATGGCCTTGGTGGTGGCGCTGGCGCAGGCGGGGGGCACGCCCCCGGCGTCGGCCGCGTCGGCGGCGTCCAAGAAGGTGCCGCGGAACCTGCCGCTCCTTTCGGTGCCGACGCCCGCCGAGCAGAAGCCGCAAGGGCTGCCGGCGCCGAAGGCGCCGTCGAAGCTGCCGAAGGTCGACTTCGCGCCCCTGGCGACCGGCGAGCACGTCCGGTTCGACGCGCGCAGGGCGGTGCGCGGCGCCGACGCCGAAACGGCGCCGCAGACCCGTCCGGTCGCCCCGGTCGACGGCGCGGTGCTCGGCAGCGAGACGCCGGTGTTGCAGGTGGACCCGATCGGTGACGGCTACCTGTACTGCTTCAAGATCTCCACCGGATTCGACGGCCGCTCGGGCAGCGTGGTGGACTCCGGGTGCCTCGACCAGCCGCAGTGGACGGTCCCCAAGCACGTGCTGCACGACGGCGGCCGCTACACCTGGACCGCCGCCACCGCCGTGGCCGGCGCGACGACGGCCACTCCGCCGCAGTGGGTCGGGCACTTCACCGTCAACCAGCGGGTGGGCGATCCGGGACCGGCACCGACCGACCACCTGGGGCCGGTGACGGTCAACCTGTTCAACGGCAACGCGCACGTCGAGGCCGCCGGTCCGGCGTTCCAGACCGTCGGCGGGTCGGCCGGCGTCAGCCTCGCCTACAACTCCCGCCAGGGCGCGCCGCACGGAGTGCGCGCCTCCTACTTCAACGACTCGCGGCACACGGGCACCCCGGACGCGACTCCCGTGATGGTGCGCGGCGAGTCGCAGGTCAATCTGGACTGGGGCGTCCCGTGGACCGGCAACCCGGAGAACCAGCCGTGGCGGGACAACCCGATGCCTCCGGCGCTGGACAAGGACTGGTACGTCGTGCGGTGGGAGGGCCAGTTCAAGGCCGCGGTCACCGGTGACTTCCAGTTCGCGGGCGCGCACACCGACGGCGCGCGGGTCTGGGTCGGCGACAAGCTCGTCTACGACAACCCCGCCCCTGCCGATCCCGGCGACGACTTCCTGCTGCCCGGCCCGCGCCAGGCCCAGGAGGTCGCCCTCAAGGCCGGCCAGCTCGTGCCGATCCGTGTCGAGCTCTACCACCACAGCGACCAGCGCCCCCGCATGGTGCTGTGGGCCAAGAGCAGCACCGGCGCGGACGACCAGCGCGCCCACAACCTGGAGCCGCGGATCGTGCCGACGGAGTGGCTGCTCTCCTCGGACTCGCAGTCGCTGCCCGGGGGTTGGACGCTGTCGGCGCAGTCCAGCGGCTACAGCCGCGCCGAGATGCTGGACGGATCGGTGGTCCTCACCGACTCCGCCGGCGGCAAGCACACCTGGGCCAAGGCGTCCGCGGGCGGCTACACGCCACCGGTCGGCGAGGACGGCGTGCTCGCCTTCGACAGCAAGGGGCAGATCACGGTCACCGAGGGCGAGACGGTGTCGGTGTTCAACGCCGACGGCAGGCTCGCGGCGGTGGAGTCGGTACTGGACGGCAAGAAGCCCGCCGCCCTGCAGTACGTCTATGGCGGGAGCCCGGCGCGCCTGACCCGGATCAAGGACCCGGTCTCCGGCCGCTCGCACCAGCTCTTCTACAACACCGATGGCAGCGACGGCTGTTACGGCGGCACCTCCCGCCCGCCGGGCGCGGACCGGGCGCCCCAGCAGATGCTGTGCCGGATCCGGTACTGGGACGGCAGCGAGACCCGGCTGTGGTACCAGATGGGCACCCTCGCCCGGATCGAGAACCCCGGCGCGGCCATGCAGGACTTCGACTACGTCGGCCGCGCCTCGGCCAAACAGCGCTACGACGAGGCCGGCGACAACGAGGAGGAGAAGCAGAAGGCCCTGGACAGCATCGGGCCGCTGGCCACCCTCCGCGGCAGCCTGGCCTACGACTGGGTGGCCCGCCAGGCCCCGTCCGAGGAGAACGGGTGCACCAACACCGGTGACACGGCCGCCGCTTGTACGGTGATCGGCTACGCCACCGTGCTCGAGCAGCCCCAGGAACCACCGGCCCTGCGCGCGGTCCAGGTGCTGGCTCCGGCGCCGGACGGCCGCTCCAGCGGGCTGCGGGCCGAGCACTTCTACCAGTACTACCTCGAACGCAAGCAGGCCACCGTGGCGCTGGCCGGGGTGTACGACGCCACCCGCTCGCGCACCGTGACGTACGACGACGCGGGCCGTGCGCTGGTCACCACCGACTTCACCGGTGCGACCATCTCCGCCGAGTGGAACGCGAAGGACCAGGCCACCGGCGCGGTCGACAGCGCCGGTCGGCGCTCCACCACGGTCTACGACCACGCCGACCGCCCCGTCGACAAGTACGGCCCCGCTCCCGCGTCCTGCTTCGACGGCCAAACCCCGACCCCCGCGTGCGCGGCGAAGATGCCGCACAGCCACACCGCCTACGACGAGGGACTCGCGGGTCTCTCGGCCGCCTTCTACGACAACCCGGAGCTGTCGGGTGTCCCCACCTCCTTCGCCACCGGGGTCGGCGCCGCCGACGGGGCGCTGGCCCGCTCGTGGGGGGCGAACCCGCCGGTGGCGAACACCGGCGGCTGGTCGGCCCGGTTCACCGGCGAGGTGCGGTTCCCCACCGCCGGCGAGTACGGTCTCGGGTTCACCGCGGTCGACGGCGTGCGCCTGTGGGTGGACGACGTCCTGACCGTCGACGGCTGGGGCGACAAACCCTCCACCGCGGTCAGCGGCAAGTACACCAACACCGTGGCCGGCAGCCGGCACCGCGTCCGCATCGACTACTACAACCGCTCCGGCACCACCGGCGCCCTGGCCTTCACCTGGACCCCACCCGGCACGGGCGCGCCGACGCAAGTATCGGGCACGAACCTCGCCCCCCGCTACGGCTTGGCGACGAGCTCCACCACCGACGACACCTCGGGGGGCACCACGGAACGAGCGCCCTCCAAGCGCAGCACCAGCAGCTACTCCGACCCGACCGCGGGCATCGACCCGGTGTACGGGCTCACCGTGTCCACGACGGCCGATCCCGGCGGTCTGGGCCTGACGGCGCGGACCCGCTACGAGCGGCCGGGCGAGGGGTACCTGCGCAAACTGGCGATGTCCTTGCCCGCCGGCGACATCACCGACCCCGACAAGCGCAGCACCAGCGTGTACTACGGCGACACCGAGACCCGTACCAACCCCTGCGATCCGAATGCCCCGGCCGCCAACCAGGGCGGAATGGCCAAGACCGCCACGGCGGCCAGGCCGGGTACAGGACCAGCGCTGACCGGTGAGTCGGTGTACGACGAGTCCGGCCGTGTGGTCGCTCAGCGCGTCAACGACGAGGCGTGGTCCTGCAACAGCTACGACGTACGCGGCCGGGTGGTGAAGAAGAACACGCCCGCGTACGGCGGCAAGGCCGCACGCACCGTCGTCATCGACTACGCCGTCGGCGGTGATCCACTGACGTCGAAGGTGACCGACGAGAACGGGTCCATCACCACGGTGATCGACCTGTTGGGCCAAGAGGTCGGCTACACCGACGCCAACGGGGTCACCTCCATCGCCACCTACGACCAGGTCGGGCGGCTGACGAAGGACACCACCACGGTCAAGGGCGTGTCCAGCACCGTGACGTACGCCTGGAACACCGCCAACCAGTTGACCGACGTCAAGGTGGACGGGACCTCCGTCGCCACCCCTGCCTATGACGCCGCCGCCGAATTGGGCGGTGTCGCCTACGGCAACGGATCCCGCCTCGACTCGTTGACGCGCAACGACTCCGGCAAGCCGACGGCCCTGACGTGGAAGACCGTCGCGTCCACCGTCGTCGACAGGGTGACCCGTTCTCGCGACAACCGCGTCACCGACGACGTGGTGACCGCGGACGGGAGGCCCGTCGCGAGCTACTCCTATACCTACGACGCGGTGGGCCGACTCTCCGCGGCGACCGTCCCGCATCACCAGCTCACCTACCGGTTCGACCCGACCGACGGCTGCGGGGTTGCCAAGGCGGCCGGGTCGAACACGAACCGCACCGCGTCCACGGACAGCCTTAACGGCGCGGCGGCCGTCTCCACCGGCTACTGCTACGACGGCGCCGATCGGCTGACCTCCACCAGCGGTGGGCTCGCGCTGACATTCGCCTATGACACCCGCGGCAATGCGGTCAAAGTCGGCGGTGACACCCTGGGGTACGACTCCGCCAAGCGCCACGTCCAGACCACGACCGGGTCCGGTACCTCGATCGCCTACACCAGGGACTCCGCCGACAGGTTGACGGCCCGCACGGTCACCGGTGCCGCCGACGGATCGAAGAACGGGACCACCCGCTACTCCTACAGTTCCAAACACGACGACGCGGACCTCATCCTGGACAAGGACGGTCGCTTGCTGCAGCGGATCGTGCCGCTGCCCGGTGGCGTGCTGCTGACCAAGAACTACGACAAGGTCGCCACCACAAACTGGTCCTACCCCAACATTCACGGGGACGTGTTGTTCACCGCGGACGGGGCTGCCACCCGCACCGGCGACTTCCACCTCTACGACCCCTTCGGCCAGAACATCGACCCCGCCACCGGCGCTGTCGCCGACATCCCCGTCCCTGCCACCGCCTCCGGTGGAATGGACTTCGGATGGTTGGGCCAGCACCAGCGGCCGGTGGAACACCTGGCCGGCCAGCAGGCCATCGAAATGGGCGCACGCGTCTACCTGCCCGTGCTCGGCCGCTTCCTGCAGGTCGACCCGGTAGTGGGCGGGTCCGCAAACGACTACGACTACGTCGACGCGGACCCGGTCAACGGCCTGGATCTAGCCGGGACCTTCAGTTGGAAGTCGGTGGTCCGCGTAGGAACCACCGCGGCGGAAGTGGTCGCCTTCGTGCCGGGCCCGGTCGGGTCGGTCGCCTCCGGGGTGGCCGCGGCCGGCCAGCTCGCGCAGGGCAACAAAGAGGCCGCCGCGATGGACGCGCTGGGCATGATTCCCGGCGGCAAACTGGCCAGCACCATGGCCAAGGCCGCCGGTAAGGAAGCCTCGACACTGGGCAAGGCCGCACAGGCCGTGGAGAACACCTGCAATTCCTTCGCCCCCGACACCCCGGTAGTGATGGCCGACGGCACCACCAAACCGATCAGTGACGTCCACGAAGGTGACCAGGTCCGAGCCACGGACCCTGCCACCGGTCACACCACGGCTGAACCCGTCACGGACGTCATCACCGGCCACGGCGTCAAGCACCTGGTGGACGTCGGCGTCGAGGGGTCCCAGCCGGTGGCCCTCAGCGTCACCGCCGGCCACCCCCTCTGGATTCAGGGCCGTGGCTGGGTCGAGGCCGGGACCGTCAGAAGCGGTGACCTGCTCCGCGGTGGACCCGGCTCCGCAGCCGTGCGGGTCGGCTCCGTCCACGACCGTGGCGAGGTCGCTGACCAAACCGTCTACAACCTCAGCGTCAGCCGCATACACACCTACTACGTCGCGGCCGGGCCGAACCAGGTACTGGTGCACAACGCTGCCGCTGCCGCGTGCTCCAGGGACGGCCTGAACTTCACGCAGGGCGGTAAGAAGGCGACCGCCCAAGCCAACGCAGACAAGTACAACGGCTACCACCTCTGCGAATGGTGCGGCCGGCAGGTCACCCAACCGCAGCAGTCACAGCGCGGGGTGACTCCCTCTCTCGATGAGTGGAATGTCGACCACATGAAACCGAGGGCCCAGGGCGGTTCCGGGACCCCCGACAATGGCCAGTTGCTCTGCCGCCCGTGCAACGGTTGGAAATCGGACCAGTACTAGGGGCACGTGCGCAGACCGGCCCTCACCTGATGTTCGCACTACGAAAGGATCACGCCGGTGACAAGGGAAGCAACAAGACGCAGACGAGCCTTACGGGCGAGGGCAACCGTGGTCATCGCGGCGCTGTGCGCGGCCGTGGGGATCATGGTGTCGCCCGCCGCGGCGCGGGAGGAGGGCGCGGAGTCGGCCACGGCACTCGTCCAGCTGACGTTCGCCAACGTCAGCAACGGAAAGCTGCTGGACGTCCAGAACGGCAACTACGACGACAACGCGTTCATCTCCGTCAACCCGGCGCCGGGTTCCGCCACGAACTGGCGCATCAACACGGGCGTCAGCCTCGGCTCGGGCATGGCCATCGTCAACGCCACCACCGGCAAGTGCATGGACCTGACCACCCCCCGCTACCAGCTGCGGCAACAGCCGTGTGACGGACGCGCGTCCGAGCAGTGGTACCTGCAACCGATCGACGGGTCGCCGCAGAAGGCCTTCCGGATCCGCCAGGTCGGCGACAACTCCTGCCTGACCGTCCAGATCCCGCCCAACACCGACAACTTTGTGTACACCTACCGCTGCGACAACACCCCGCAGCAGCAGTGGACGCTGCCCGCCTCGGTCTACCAGACGGCGTGGAACACCGCCGTGGACTACGCGGCCGGTCGCTGCAACAAGAACACCGCGACCTGCACGTGGTCCACGACCAGTCAGACTCCGCCGTTCACCCTGCCCGAGACGTGCGTCTCCCCGATCTGGTTCAACGACACCTCGACCACGATCCCGTGGGAGTTCTCGCTGAGCACCAGCTCGGGGTGGAGCAACAAGATCGGCTTCAAACTCGGGGGAAGCCTGTCCGCCAGCGGCAGCGTCGGTGTCGCCGAGCTCACGCTCGCCGTCACGGCAGAGGTCGCCGGCGAGACCACCGTGGACCTCAAGCAGGAAATGGGCAACAAGCTGACCGTGAGCGTGCCCCCGCGCCAGTACGGGTGGGTCACGCTGTCCGAACTGGCCACCAAGGCCACCGGGACCTGGACCTTCGACGCCCAGGGCTTCCCGTGGACCGCCGACGACACGATCACCGTGCCGCTCAAGTACGACGTCAACGGCGGCGCGAGCATCTACAGCGCCCGGACCAGGGCCACGTTCACCAACTGCGCCGGGTTGTAGCCCTGCCGGAAGTGCGTCCCACTGAGCCGGGACCCGGATCGTCCGGGTGCCGGCTCAGTGGCTGACGAACCTGCGGCGGATGTACGCGAGGGCCTGGAGCAGGGCGGCGGCGGTGACGCGGGTGGCCCCGCGGGGGAGGGCACCCCTTGGGCTACCAGGCCGCCGGGCGACGTCTGGCGTGGGCGCCGCCGGCCCCTGCTGGAAGCCCTTACCGGCCCGGATGCCGTGTGAGGGAGGGCCGTGTCCACAGCCCTGCGTTCACGTCGGATTCACGTGGGCCCGTCATCCTCGGCTCCATGGTCCTCAGCCGACGAGCACTGATGGCACAGGCAACCGGGGCGGCCACCGTCGCCGCCACCCCCCTCCTCTCGACGCCGGCCGCGGCACGGCCGGCCACCACGACGACGCTGCACGGCACCATCCCGGCGGGCGCACCGGACTTCGTGTACGTCCCGCTGGAGGTCCCCCCGGGCACGCGCGAGTTGCGCGTCGCCTACCGGTACGAGAAGCCGCCCACACCGCCGGGCACACCGGGCAACGCCCTGGACATCGGGCTGTTCGACCAGCGCGGCACCGCGCTCGGCGGCCGCGGCTTCCGCGGCTGGTCGGGCGGCGCCCGTGGGGAGTTCTTCGTCCGCGCCGACGACGCCACCCCGGGTTACCTGCCCGGCCCCCTGGAGCCCGGGCGCTGGTACATCGCGCTCGGCCCGTACACCGTGGCCCCGCAGGGACTCGCCTACGAGATCACCGTGGCCCTCGTCCCGGGCGAACCGGCGCCTCCCGCCGTCCCCGCCTACCCGCCCGAGCGGCTGCCGGGCCGTGGCCGGGCCTGGTACCGCGGGGACTGCCACGTGCACTCCGTGCACTCCGACGGCCGGAGCACCCCGGCCGAGATCGTCGCTCTCGCCCGAGCCGCCGGGCTCGACTTCATCAACACCTCCGAGCACAACACCCACAGCTCGCACACCGCCTGGGCCGGGGCCGCCGAAGCGGGCCTGCTCGTCCTCACCGGCGAGGAGATCACCACCCGCACCGGCCACGTCCTGGCCGTCGGCACCGATCCGGGCACGTTCGTCGATTGGCGCTACCGGGCGCGCGACGGCCGTTTCGGGCGCTTCGCGCACGCCGTGCGGCAGGCGGGCGGCCTCGTCGTACCCGCTCACCCGCATGCCACCTGCATCGGCTGCGCCTGGAAGTTCGGGTTCGGCGAGGCCGACGCGGTCGAGGTGTGGAACGGCCCCTGGACCCCCGACGACGAGGTCTCCCTGGCCTCCTGGGACGCCACCCTCCGCGGAGCCGGGGACGAGCGCTGGCTCCCTGCCCTGGCACACAGCGACTACCACCGCGCTCCGGACCGCGTCGGCGGACCGCAGACCGTGGTCCTGGCCGACGACCTGTCACGTACGGCGATCCTTGCGGGCCTGCGCGCCGGGCGGGTCTACACCGCGGAGTCCTCGGCCATCTCCGTCGACTTCGCCGCCGTTACGCCGCGCGGCGCCCACGCGGGCATCGGGCAACGGCTCCGGACGGGCGGGCCGGACACGGAGGTGCTCGTCCGGCTGTCGGTGACCGGCGCCGCCGGGGACTGCGAGCTGCGCCTCGTCACGGACCAGGGCCTGGCCCTGACCGCCCAGGGGCCCGGCCCCCTGGAGTGGCGTACGACGCCGGCCCGGTCGGCGTACGTACGCGCGGAGGTGCGCCATCCGGCACAGGCACCGCCCCTGCCCGGCGCCCCGGCGGCCTTCACCAACCCCATCTGGCTCACCAGTTGACACAAGGCCGCCCGAGTCGGGCGCGGCGCCTCGGGCGCCGCGGGCAGGCCGTCTGCCCGCGGCGCTAGAGGGCGGCGGTGGTGGTGTCGGTCACGGGTCAGACCCGCTTCTTGGCGTCGATGTCGGCGATCAGGCCCTCGATGAGGCTCTTGATCTCGTCGCGGATGGGACGGACGGCCTCGACGCCCTGGCCGGCGGGGTCTTCGAGCTGCCAGTCGAGGTAGGTCTTGCCGGGGAAGTAGGGGCAGGCGTCGCCGCAGCCCATGGTGATGATGTAGTCCGATGCCTGCGCGGCCTCGGGGGTGAGGACCTTGGGCTTCTGGTGGGAGATGTCGATGCCGAGCTCGGCCATCGCCGCGACGGCGGAGGGGTTGATCTGCTCGCCGGGCACCGAGCCGGCGGAGCGGACCTCGACGCGGTCGCCGGCCAGGTGGCGCAGGAACCCGGCGGCCATCTGGGAGCGGCCCGCGTTGTGGATGCAGACGAACAGGACGGATGCGAGCGGGGTGGAGGACATCGTCTCTTCCTTCATCAACCAGGGTCGGCCGGCTGCGGCACGATCCAACAAGTCAGCCCAGACTAGTGTCAGTCCTGACTGATGTGACAGTATCAGTGCATGATGACGTCAGTCGACACTGAAGTGATCCGAGTCCTGGCCGACCCCCTCAGGCTTCAGATCGTGACCCTGCTCGCCCGCGAGACGCTCTGCCTCACCCACCTCGTGGAGGAGACCGGCGCGAAGCAGACCAACCTCTCCAACCACATGAAGGTCCTCAGAGAGGCCGGGGTCGTGGAGACCGAACCGTGCGGCCGCTTCGTGTACTACAAGCTGCGCCCGGACGTCATCGCCCAGCTCGCCGGCCAGTTCGCCGACCTGGCCGCATCCGCGCGCACCGCCGCCGAGAACAAGAGGGCCTGTCCGTGACCCCCACCCACGCTCCCGCCGTCGCCGAGGATTCCTCGGTCGTCGGCAAGCTCTCCACCCTGGACCGTTTCCTCGCGGTCTGGATCCTGCTCGCCATGGGCCTCGGCCTCGGCCTGGGCCGCCTGATCCCCGGCCTGAACGACGCGCTCGCCAAGGTGGAGATCGGTGGGATCTCCCTGCCGATCGCGGTCGGCCTGCTGATCATGATGTACCCGGTGCTGGCGAAGGTCCGCTACGACAACCTCGACGCGGTCACCGGCGACCGCAGGCTGATGGTCTCCTCGCTGGTCATCAACTGGGTCCTGGGCCCGGCGCTGATGTTCGCGCTCGCCTGGATCTTCCTTGCGGACCTGCCCGAGTACCGCACCGGCCTGATCATCGTCGGCCTGGCCCGCTGCATCGCCATGGTCATCATCTGGAACGACCTGGCCTGCGGCGACCGGGAGGCCGCCGCCGTGCTGGTCGCCCTGAACTCCGTCTTCCAGGTCATCGCCTTCGGCGTGCTCGGCTGGTTCTACCTCGACCTGCTGCCCGGCTGGCTCGGCCTCGGCAACGGCGAACACCTCGACATCTCCATGTGGAAGATCGCCCTCAACGTCGTCATCTTCCTCGGCGTCCCGCTGCTGGCCGGGTTCCTCACCCGCCGCATCGGCGAGAAGAGGATGGGCCGCGAGAACTACGAGACCACGTTCCTGCCGAAGATCGGCCCCTGGGCCCTGTACGGACTGCTGTTCACGATCGTCATCCTCTTCGCCCTCCAGGGCAAGACCATCACCTCCCGGCCCTGGGACGTCGCCCGGATCGCGCTGCCGCTGCTCGTGTACTTCGCGGTGATGTGGTTCGGTACCTTCGCGCTCGGCAAGGCGATCGGCCTCGCCTACGACCGCACCGCCACCCTCGCCTTCACCGCGGCGGGCAACAACTTCGAGCTGGCCATCGCGGTCGCCATCGCCACCTTCGGCGTCACCTCCGGCCAGGCCCTCTCCGGCGTCGTCGGCCCCCTCATCGAGGTCCCCGTCCTCGTCGCACTCGTCTACGTATCGCTGGCCTGGCGCCGCAAGTTCACCCAGGACACCCTCACCTCATGACGCAACGCGCCGACGTGGTGGTGATCGGTGGCGGGAACTCCGGCGTCCAGATCGCCGCCGTACCCCCGGTCCGCGACGCCCGCGACGCCCGCGACGCCAAACTCCGCACGGCCCAGCCGACCCACCACCTGTGCACTCGCGACGACCTCCGGCCGCATGCCCCGGTTCCTGAGGCGGCGGTCGGCCATCGCCCCGGGGTCGTCGGGCGGAACGATAGGTCTCCGATAACCAGATAAACTCGGCCAGTTGGGTGCGCACCCATACGACGCTCAGTCGACTTGTGGGCTGCGCCGCTCCAGCAGGACGACGTCGCGCCACGCACCGTGGTGACGGCCGATGCGCTCACGGGTGCCGATGACCCGGAAGCCGGCCCGCTGGTGCAGGGCCAGGCTCGCGGTGTTCTCGGGGAAGATCCCGGACTGGATCGTCCAGATGCCCGCCGCCTCGGTCGAGGTGATCAGCGCGTCCAGGAGCGCGCGGGCGATGCCTCGGCCGCGGGCGGCGGGGTGGACGTACACGGAGTGCTCGACCACGCCCGCGTACGCGCAGCGGTCCGAGACCCGGGTGGCGGCGACCCAGCCGAAAAGTTCACCGTTGCCGCCGATGGCGCCGAAGCGGTGGCCAGGCAGTTTCGCCGCGTCGAAGTCGGCCCAGGTCGGGACGGTGGTCTCGAAGGTCGCGTTGCCCTCGTCGATGCCGGCCTGGTAGATCGCCAGGACCTGCTCGGCGTCCTCGGGCTGCAGCGGGCGGATCCGGACGCCGCTCACGCGGACGTGGTCTTCGCGGGGCCGGTCAGCAGGGCGCCCATCGCGGCCAGGACGGACGGCTCGACCCGGTAGTACACCCACGTCCCCCGGCGCTCGGAGGACAACAGGCCCGCCTCTTTGAGCTTCTTCAAATGGTGGGAGACGGTGGGCTGGGAGACGCCCACGTCGGAGATGTCGCACACGCAGGCTTCGCCGCCCTCGTGGGAGGCGACCGCGGAGAACAGGCGCAGCCGCACCGGGTCTCCGAGCGCCTTGAACATCTTCGCCGCGATCTCGGCCTCGTCCGCGGACAGGGGGCGCTCGTTGAGCGGGGGGCAGCACGGGGCGACGGCCTCGGGCTCCAGGAGCGGCAGAACCTTCGCATTCGACATACGTCTATGTTGACACATGTCGAAACAACGGGGGGGGTGCGGCCGTCCGACCAACCTTCCCACCCCCGTGAGGGCGGCACCCGAGCCGCCGTGGCACCCCCCCGTGCGCACCTTTCGTCAGCAGCAGCCCGATGCCTTGTCGGCCGCCGTGGCGCCGCAGCAGCCGGTCTCGGCCTGCATGAGAGGGGGCATGGAGTGCGCGTCGGTGGGCTTGACGGCCTTGATGATCGCGGAGTGCATTCCGTCGGCGACCTGGTGCGTCGCCGTGATGGTGATGTCGGTGAACCCGGCCGCTGCGAGCCCTTGCCGGTACTCGGTGAAGGAGAGGGCGCCTGCGATGCAGCCGACGTAGTCGCCGCGCTCGGCTCGCTGGGCGGGGGTGAGGGCGTCATCGGCGACGACGTCCAGGACGCCGATCCGCCCACCCGGGACCAGGACGCGGAAGGTCTCGGCGAACACGGCCGGCTTGTCGGTGGACAGGTTGATCACGCAGTTGGAGATCACCACGTCGATCGTCCCGGCCGGTAGGGGGATGGCCTCGATGGCGCCCTTGAGGAACTCCACGTTCCCCGCCCCGGCCTTGGCCGCGTTGGCCAGCGCCAGGGCGAGCATCTCCTCGGTCATGTCGAGCCCGTACGCCTTCCCGGCCGGGCCGACGCGGCGTGCGGAGAGCAGGACGTCGATGCCGCCGCCCGACCCGAGGTCGAGCACGCGATCGCCCTCGTTCAGGTCGGCGACCGCGGTCGGGTTGCCACACCCCAAAGACGCCGCGACCGCCTCGGCGGGCAGCTCGCCACGGTCGGCGTCGGCGTAGAGGCCGGCGCCGAAGCTCGCGTCGATCTCGATCGCCGACGGCCCGCAACACGCGCTCCCGCCCTCGGCGACCTGCACGGCCGCCGCCGCGTACCGGAACCGGACCGTCTCCCTCAGCTCGGCGTCACCGGAGATCGCGGGCATCGCGGCGGGGGCGGGGGCGGGGTTCTCGGACATGACGGCACTCCTCCAGCTCTCGGGGCACCGCTGCCTAGGCGCCCTCGCACCCACCCTGCTCCCTGAATCGACAAACGTCAACATAGGTGAATATCGAAACAAACAGCTCAGAGGCTACCTACGCGCCCTGTCGCGACTCGGCGCGAACGGTTTGATTTGAAGTTTGTCTATGTTGACGAACATCGAAGCCGGTGCGATGCTGATCCGGCGCCACCAAATCGACAAACGTCGAAACAGATCGAGGAGTCGTCGTGACCAGCCCTGCCACCTCCACCACCCTGCCCGTCATCGTGATCGGGGCCGGCCCCGCCGGCCTGGCCGCCGCTGCCCACCTGGTCGACCGCGACATCGACCCCCTCGTCCTGGAAACCGGGCCCGCCGCCGGCGCCGCGGTGCGCCAGTGGGGCCACGTACGGTTGTTCTCCACCTGGTCCGAGGTCGTCGACCCGGCAGCCGAGAAGCTCCTCGCGCCCACCGGATGGACCGCACCGGACGGCAGGACGTACCCCTCCGGCGCCGACTGGGCCACCCTCTACCTCCAGCCCCTCGCCGACGTCCTCGGGGACAAGGTCCGCTACGGCGCCACCGTGACCGGTGTCTCCCGTCAGGGCCGCGACCGGATCGTCGACGCCGACCGCGAGCAGCAGCCGTTCACCGTCCGCGTCGTGAACGCGGACGGCAGCGAAGAGCGGATCCCGGCCCGCGCCGTCATCGACGCCTCCGGCACCTGGTCCACCCCCTCTCCGATCGGCGGCGACGGCCTGCCCGCCCTCGGCGAGCACGCGGCCGCCGACCAGATCTCCTACCGGATCCCCGACCTCAAGGACCCCGCCACCCGGGCCAGGTACGCGGGCAAGCGCACCGCGGTCATCGGCTCCGGCGCCTCCGCCTTCACAGCACTCGCCTACCTCGCCGATCTCGCCCAGTTCGACGACGGCGCGGGCACACACGCCACCTGGATCCTGCGCCGCGGCATCTCCGGCTCCACCTTCGGCGGCGGCGAAGCCGACCAGCTCCCCGCTCGCGGCGCCCTCGGCCTCGCCGCGAAGGCCGCCGTCGACGAGGGATTCGCCGACGCCGTCACCGGGTTCCGCACCGACGCCGTCGAACGCGACACCGACGGCCGCCTGACCCTGATCGCCGAGGACGGCCGCCGCCTCGACCCCGTCGACGAGGTCATCGTCCTCACCGGCCTGCGCCCCGACCTGTCCTTCGTCTCCGAACTACGCCTCGGCCTGGACGAACGCCTCCAGGCCCCGGTCGAACTGGCGCCGCTGATCGACCCGAACCAGCACTCCTGCGGCACCGTCTACCCCCACGGCGTGAACGAGCTCTCCCACCCGGAGAAGGACCTCTACCTCGTCGGCATGAAGTCCTACGGCCGCGCCCCCACCTTCCTCGCGATGACCGGCTACGAGCAGGTCCGCTCCATCGCCGCCCACCTGGCCGGCGACCGGGAAGCCGCCGAACGCGTGGAACTCACCCTCCCGGAGACCGGGGTCTGCGGCGGCGCCGGCCTTTTCGACGAGCGGCCCGCGGCCACCGAGGAGACCGGCGGAGGCTGCTGCGCGGCTCCCGCCACGCTGACCATCGCGGGCCAGTCGGCCTCCTCCGGCGGCTGCTGACCGTGCTGGGGGTCGGGCTGCTCGACATGGCCGCCCCGTTCACGTCGTGTCCGGGACGAGTCCTGTGCGATGGGCGAGGACGACCGCCTGGACCCGGTCGCGGAGACCGAGTTTGGCGAGGATGCGGGACACGTAGGTCTTGACGGTCTCGGGGGTGATGTACATCGCGGTGGCGATCTCGATGTTGGAGAGGCCTTCGGCGATGTGCTGGAGAACTTCGAGTTCGCGGGGGGTCAGCGCGCGCACGACGTCGTCCCTGGCCGGCCGGGCGTTGCCGGTGGGGCGCAGGTGTCCGGCGTAGTGGCCGATGAGGTGTCGGGTCACCGCGGGTGCGAGGAGGGCTTCGCCGCGGCCCACGGTGCGTATCGCGTTGACCAGCTCGGTCGGGGGCGCGTCCTTGAGGAGGAAGCCGCTGGCTCCGGCGCGCAGGGCGTCGTAGACGTAGGCGTCGACGTTGAAGGTGGTGACGACCAGGATCTTCGGCGGGCTCGTGTCGTCGATGTCGGGGCCGGCGAGTTGGCGGGTGGCCTGGATGCCGTCGAGCAGGGGCATGCGGATGTCCATCACGACCACGTCGGGATCGAGGCGGCGCGAGGCCGCGACGGCCTCGTGTCCGTTGACGGCTTCGCCGACGACCTCCATGTCGGGCTGTGCGGAGAAGATGGTGACGTAGCCGGTGCGGACGAGGGCCTGGTCGTCGCAGACGAGGACGCGGATCGGGTCGGGTGCGGTGCTCACGGGGTTCACGCCTGCCTGGGCTGGAAGGGGATGGTGGCGCGGACCTCGAAGCCGCCTTCGGGGCGGGGGCCTGCCTCGAAGTGGCCGTCGAGCATGATCACGCGTGTGTGGAGTCCGCCCAGCCCGCGTCCGCCGCTCTCGGGGAACGGCCGCTCCGTCCCTGGTGCGTTGGGGGGTCCGTCGGTGGTCACGGCGATCTCGGTGAGTTCCTCGATGTGCCGCAGCTGGACGTGGGTCGGCTGTCCGGCCGCGTACTTGACCGCGTTGGTGAGTGCCTCCTGCACGACCCGGTAGGCGGCGAGCTCGACCTCCACGCTCTGCGCCCGGCGCTCACCCTGTTCGGTGAAGTCGACCGGCTGACCCGCCCTGCGGGTCTGCTCGACGAGTTCGCCCACCTGCCCCAGGGTCGGTGAACGGTCGCCGGTGGCTGTGAGGTGCTCCGAGGCGGTCTCTCCGGTCGCTTCGAGGACGCCGAGGAGGTGGCGCAGGTCCGTCAGAGCGCGGCGTCCGGTGTCGCTCACGTGCGTCAGTGACTCGCCGGCGCGTTCGGGTGCGGAGGTGAGGAGGAATTGCGCGGCGTCGGCCTGGATGACCATGGCGGTGACGTGGTGGGTGACCACGTCGTGCAGTTCGCGGGCGATGCGCGCCCTTTCGGTGGCCGTGGCGACTTCGGCGGTCAGGCGCTGCCGTTCTGCTTCTTGTGTCCGGTGCTTGCGCACGGTCCTCCCTACCAGCCAGAAAGCAGCCATGAACAGATAGAACGCGAGAAAGTCGAGGAACGCCTCGGGCGAACCGAGAGCGTTGAGAAGGAGGGTCAGCACGGCGTAGCAGGCGCTCAGCGCGAGGGCCACCTCGCGGCGGTGGCGGACCTGGTGAGCGCCCGCGGAGTAGAGGGTCAGGTAGAGGCCGAGGCTGGCGAAAGTGGTGGGGAAGCCCAGGGCCTGGTGGGTGGCGAACGCGACGGCGGCGATGGCCAGTGCGCCCGCGGGCCATCGGCGGCGGAATGCCGGTGGCAGGCCCTGCGCCAGGACCAGCAGCAGGCCCAGTGCGTTGCCTGGCTGCTGGGGCAGGTTGCTGATCTGTCCGCCGATGTGCGAGAAGTTCGGTACGAAGGCCGGCGCCGTGAGCGCCAGAGCGAGGAGGGAGTCCTGGACGAAGGCATTCCGTCGCCGCCACCGGTCGTAGGGCGCCCTCAGCAGCTGAAGTCCGAACAGTGTCTGAGGGATCGCCACTTCGTCTCCTGGGGATTCGACCGCTCTCAGCGGCCAGCACGGCTGCGGGTCTTGATCCCGCCGCCGGCCCGGGCCCGGCGCAGCATCCAGTAGGCGATGGCCGAGCCGACCAGGACGGACAGGATCGATGCCTCCAGGCCGAAACCACCGCCGGTCAGGAAAGCGGGGCCGTGGACATCCAGGGTGAACCAGCCTTCCGGGGTGTGTCCGGAGACCGGTATGCCGAGCAGCTGTTCCGCTGCGTTCCAGGCGAAGTGCAGCCCGGCGACGAACCAGATGCTACGACGCCACAGGAACGCCGCTCCCAGCAGGACCCCCGCTTCCACGGCGATCGCCAGGGCGCTCCACACGGTGGCCTCCGCCGCGCCGAGGTGGGCGACGCCGAAGAACAGCGAGGTGATGACGACGGCGGCCCGGCTGCCCCACATCTGCTCCAGGGCCTGGAGGGCGAGACCTCGGAAGAGCAGCTCCTCGGTGACCGACCCGCCGATCTGCACCATCACCGTGGTCCACAGGATTCCGAAGAACCCATGGCCGGCCCAGGAGAAGGAGTAGCCCCCGAAGACGGTCAGGAGGAGGACGGGGACGAGGATGAAGCCCAGACCGATCCCGCCACCGAGCAGGGCCTCACGAACAGCTCCGGACCGGGCGATCTCCGGCGTGGCACGCCCGGCCAGACGGTGCGATACCCACCAGTACACGGCAACTGCTGCCGCCGCGCCCAGCGCCGGCACCGGGCCGGGACCCGTGGCCGTCAGCGCCGAGACCAGACCGACGCCGACCACGCCCGCCAGCAGCCAGCCGAGCGGCGAGCGTACGATCCGGCGCAGCCGTCCACTGCGTTCGTCGGGGGCCCGTCCAGGGGTGGAGTCGGGCTCGTGCTGGGTGTCGGACGTGGCGTCCATGGTGGTCTCCTGTCGCGGTGGCACCGTGCGGTGGCGCTCTGAGGACCACGGTAGAAATCCGATGGCCTTCGGGGATCACCCGTGCAGGGACATGGCGTGTAGCTCTGGCGGGGGATGCACAGGCACCCCGTTTCGCGCTGTGCGTCGGCCGGAAGGCCGTACGAGCGGGTGATGCGCGAGACCGGCGTGAGGGGGCCCGGTAGGTCTACCGCGGTGTGGTGCGGGGCTTCGCGGCCGACCTGAGCGGGGTCGGGTGGCGGCGCTGCGGGCGTCCCCCGACGTCACCGTGTGGAGCGGGACGACGGGGTGAATGGGGTGCCGGTGGGAGGTCCGGGGGTTGCGGACCGGCGGCGAACAGGAGCGCGTTCGGGCTGGACTTGCCGACCTTGTGCAGGATGTCCTTCGTGGAACCGAGTCCATGTACTCGGCAATCTCCCCCGACGGGTTGACTGCCTGACTTGGTGGTCTGTGGAGGCGGGGCGGCCGCGCTGTGCGCCGTTCCGGTGCCGTTGCTCGGCGGTAGGGAACCACGACGACGACGGCGCCGCAGGCCCGGCCGGGGGTGACGGGGGCCTGGGTGCCGGGTCCGGGGCCTTCGGCTGGTCCGGTCCACGCCGGACCCGCACCTTTCGAGGTCGCACCGCCAACCGTGCACGAGCTCGTTAGGCGGAAGGCCGCGCCCCACGACCCGTCACGGGCAGGACCAGGCGGTGATTACTTAGCGAGGAGGAGCCTCCAGGCCGTTGATGCACCCGACGGACCAGTCGCGGGCGTCCTCCGCGGTCACACCCAGCTCCGTTACTGCCGTGTCGCAGATCCGCTTTGCCTCGGATACCGCGAAGCCGTACCTCGGTACATGCCCCTGCTCCTGCTGATCAACACCGTACGCCTCCCCGTCGAGATAGGCGTCAGACGGCCCCTTCGGCCCGTGCGTATCGGCGAACCACCAACTGCCCGCGCCTACCAGAACCACGACGAGGGCGAACCCGGAGCACCCTCTCAGGAAGCCCCCCGGTCTCCGCTCTCCATTCCGCCTTCTCCACTGCACCACGACTGTCGTCCCCCCTCGATTCCACCTACATGCGCAGGTCAAAGTACAGGCAGCCGCAAATGGCCTGGCCAGGGGGCACTCGGTCCGTATCGGTCGCCACAAAGCTACGGGCGGCACCCCGGGGACCACATCGCCGCACGGTCTGACCAGCCCGACAGGCCAGCGGCGGCCCGCCGGTCGCCGCCAGGGACATCTGCTGGCGGCCCTGACGACCCCATCTCTACGCCCAGTCGATGCCGAGCTCCCGCAGCGCCTCGACCTGTTCGGTGTCGAGCTTGTCCCTTCTGGCTCGGGTGTTGGAGATCCAGACGCCGAGCTTGACGACGACCGGCTCGGCCCCACCCTCGAACGTCTCCTCAGCGTGGCTGCGGGGTACGGGTCGGTGGGGGCCTTCGCGCTCGACCCATTGGGTGAGGGCGGCCAGCCCCCGCTGGAATGCTTGCTGTGCCTTGCTCGGCCGCTTCGCCCCGCGGTCCGGCGTGGGCGTGGGAAGGGGCGTCTGGTCGGGTTGTACGCCGAGCTCGGTGAGCCGTTCCTGTTGCTCGGCTGACAGCCGCGCCCAGGTGGCCGGTTGCTTCTGCTGTCGGAGCCAGCGTCCGAGGTCGTCGCCGTCCATGAGCACGCCGGGGGCGATGTCGGGCAGCACGCCTCCCGCCTCGGTGTCGGCGAGGGCGGTGAGGACCTGGCAGTGCCGCTGCCAGTCCAGCGGCCACGGGCAATTCCAGTCCCGGTCGATGGCGGCGAGCTGCTCGGCCCGCGTTCTGGCCGTCTCTTCGTTCTTGCCGAGGCCGCCGGGCCGCCGAAGGTTGGCCATCAGCTGCCCGAGCGCGATCTGTTCGCCGTCCTCGCCCCAGACGGCGTCCTGGCGCGGTGCGAGGTGGCCGTGGGCTCGCCGGTAGGAGCGGAGCTGGGCGAGTTTGGTCTCCCAGGCCTCCTCGCCTGGCTCCCACACCATCCCCTCGGCGTCGAGCTGCTCCTTGCGGTGGTCTTCCAGATCGCCTGTCCGCAGGGCTTTGCGCTGCTGGTGGACCCACCGGCCGAGCGGGAACGTATCGGTGATGCCGACTTCGGTCTCTGTGTCGTACGGGACGGCGTGCAGCCCCGTGATGCCGTTCTCGGCACGCCACCGCCGTAGGGCCTGGAACCCTTCCAGCCACACCAGTGATTCTGGTCGGTAGACCCGTGTGCGCAGGAATGCGGCGATGGTCGCGGTGTCGCGTGGGCTGGAGAAGTGAAGCAGAGCGGACTCCACCGCGGCCTCGGTCTGGTCCGTCTGTTCCTCACCGGTGCCGCCGCCTTGGCCGCCGGCCCCGATGATGCGGCCGTCTGCGTCGCGCGTCAGGTGCGGCTGCCGGTCCCGGCTGCTGCGGGAGAGTGCGCGGGAGGCGAGCTGCTCGACGAGATGGTCGGAGTACGAGCGCAGCCCTTGGAGCACGGCTACGAGCGGCGCGTACGACGCGGAGGCGACCATGTCCTCGGGGTCTTCGCCGGGGTGAAGGAATACGGGCACGATGATGCGGGCGACTTTGGTGGTGCCGTCCGGGTTCGGGCGTAGTGCGCGGCCGATGTTCTGGACGATTTCCACCTGTGAGCCGCGGGTGTCGGCGAAGCAGATGGCCTCGACTCCGCGTTCGCCGACGATGTCGACGCCTTCTCCGAGGACGCGTACGGAGGCGAGGAACGCGCGATGCATGCGGTGGCCGGCTGCATCGATGCCGTTGGCGAACTGCCTGATTACCTCGCGGCGCTCGGAGACGAGGTGGTCGCCGCACAGCCACGCCGACCAGACCCGGTTCGGCGGTACGTGGCGGCCGGCCTCCAGCTCGTAGAACTCTGCCTCGATCGACGACTTCGGCAGGCTCTTCGCCTCCGCCAGGTCGGCGTCGGATGTATCGGTGACGTACAGCTCGGAGGCGGTCTCGGGCAGCTTCTCAGCGAAGGCCTGCGCTTCCTCGACCCGCTGGTGGAACGTCATCACGGTGCGGAGGTTGTACGTGGCCGCGTGCTCCAGGAGGGCGGTCTGCAGGAGCGCGAGCCGGCGGCCCCGCAGAGCCTCCTCTGACAGCCCGAGCACGGGGGAGGGGTCGCGGATCTCCAGGACGTCGATCTCGAAACCGGCGAGGACCTCACGCTCGATGGCCTCGCTCAGCCCAAGCTCGTAGATCCACTCGCCGTACGTACCCGCCGGGTCGGAGGCCATGGA
Source organism: Streptomyces sp. NPDC059917 (assembly GCF_042730635.1). Taxonomy (NCBI): domain Bacteria; kingdom Bacillati; phylum Actinomycetota; class Actinomycetes; order Kitasatosporales; family Streptomycetaceae; genus Streptomyces; species Streptomyces sp. NPDC059917. The sequence continues at coordinate 1,943 of NZ_JBHWLC010000005.1, read as the reverse complement.
GGCGAGGTCGAGCTCCTCCCCGTCCTTGCCCTTTTGCGGGCGGGCCGCGGCAAGGATGCGCGGGGTGGCGGTCAGGTACATCCGGAAGGCGGCCGGGATCCGGGTGTTGTCGTGGATGGCGGCCCAGGGCCGACCGAGATCCCCGGCGGTCCCGTGTGCTTCATCCACTACGGCGAGGTCGAAGGGAACCATGGTCTGCCCGTACAGCCGCTCCCCGCCCGCCAGAGCGGCCTCCAGGGGCCCGCGCACCCTCCGTTGGCCCAGTGGGCCGTCGGGTCCTTCGCGGTCGACGAGGGAGGCGTACGTGGCGAAGACGACGACGGGCCCGCTGCCGGCCCACAGGGCGAGCTGGATCGGGTTCGTCGTGGCGCGTACGCCGAGCTGCTCCAGGACGGCGTCCTTCTCCAGCGAGCACACGGCGACCATCGGGCACCGGTGACCGACCCGCCGCCATGCCTGCGCGGTCTGCACGAGGAGGTCGAGGGTGGGCACCGTGACGAGGAGCCGGCCGCCGGGGAAGCAGTCCAGGGCGGCGGAGGCGGCGGTGATCGTCTTCCCGGACCCGGTCGCTGACACGACGGTGGCACGGGCACCTGCAGCGGGCACCATGTTGCGCGCAGGGAATCCCACCCACTTGCGGATTCGCGCATTCGCGTCCACCTGGTGTTCCCTGAGTGAGACTCTCTGCATTTTTGGTCCCGTCTTCTCTACGGCGGATGTTCACCCGGAACAGCGGTCGCGGGGTTTCCGCTACGTACTGAGTCCTTTGAGCCCCCATTCGTCGAGTCCTGCGTAGATGGTGGCGGTGCGGCATTGTGGTGCGCGCATGACGGCGGCTTCACCGCGGTAGACGGCGATGAGGGAGTCAGTGCCGCGCCACCAGGTGTCTGCGAGGCCGGCGACTTCCGGCACAGGCTCGAACCCGCGGAGATCAAGACCGTCCACCTCGTCGCCTGTCACCGTTGTGGTGGTGCGTGCGCACCTGCGGGCACGGTCGGCCAGCGCCAGGGCTTCCACCCACCCCTCGACGCTAGCGTGCAGCGGCGCCCAAGTGCCTGCATGGAGACCGAACTCCCCATTGGGCCCGATCATGAACGCGTAGGGCAGGGCGGTGCGCTGGTCGCCTGCTCCGAAGTGCCAGTCCGGTGCTGGTCCTTCAGGTACGTCCCCGCTCAGGGTCCGCGGGCCGCCGTCGTAGTGGGGAGAAGGAGGAAGGGCGAGTCCACCCCAGACCGCCTCGTAGGCGACCACGCGGTCGATCTGATCGCCAGGGATTCCGTCCTCTACCCATCGAGCCCGATACTGCTCCAGGTCGGCTCGGCCGGTCCAGTGCCCGTGGGCACTGATGAAATATTTGGCGTCGCGTGTGATGCCTTCAGGGATTCCCTTATTGATCGACATTCTGACTGCTCCTGTCGGAGGTTGACGACCCTCCAAATGTCCTTCATTTTTACCAATGCTACATGTGCATCATCTCTCCTCTTCGCGTTACACTGAAGCCCCACATCAACCCACTCTTCATGTAGCGGGCAAACCCGCGAAGCGGGTTCAGGACCTGAAGGCGGAGCCGCAAGGTCCCTTGAGGGTGGGGGAGCGAAGCGGACCCACCGACAGGCCGCTAGGCCCAGGTCCCGTGAAATGGAGTCACCTTCGTGCAGCGCCTGGGGTCCCGTGGCCCGCAGAGCGGGCCCCTCCCGGTGGAGCGCAGCGGAACCGGGAGGCGGTCCGGAACGCAGCGCAGGACTCCGGCCCGAAGGGCCGGCCACGACTCGGAGCGAAGCGGAGAGTGGGCCAGAAGGGCCCCGGCCGAGCGCAGCGAGGGCGTTCGGTCCGGAGCGCAGCGGAGGTGTTCCACTCCAAAGCGCGCAGCGTCAGTCCGTAGCGAAGGCGCAGGACTCCGGCCCGAAGGGCCGGCTCTGGCTCGGCGAAGCCGAGCTCCGCCG